>CAVEDI010000086.1:0-3737 GCA_963614405.1 Oscillospiraceae bacterium
AGAGCCTGGACATCGGCATCCGAAAAGCCGAACCAACGGTCACACCAGGTCGAAAGCGGCGTCGTCAGACAATACGAGCAGCCATGCAAAGAAAGCGCCACTTCAGCAGGACGGGGACACTCCCCCATCAGACACGTCAGCCGCAACGAATCGCCCGCAGTGGCAATGGCCTCGAAAAGCACGCGATCAAATAGATCCGCCGAATCGGCGCCGGAAGCGCCCCTCGCGCTCGCACGGCCCAACCACGCCGCGTCGTACCCATCAACGAGCAATACAACCTGCTCATCGCAGGCCATCTTCAGCAGCTCTATGAGCACACCGAGCACCGAGTCAACCTCGTCCGCGCTCGCCACGCCGCGCGCGACGCGTTCGATGTGACGCACCTTATCTCGAGCTAAATCCGGAGCCCCCAAGAGCGCCAACAAGCGAGCGCACTCGCCCGAAAGGACATCGCGCACGACGCCGGCAACAGCGGGGCCACGCCTCGTAGCGCCAGAAAAGTCCAGCGATATCACCGGATAGCAAGCATACTCATCCCGATAACGCCCGCCGTCTGCATCCCAAATCTGAGCATCGGCAAACGAGCTCCGACCGGCGCGACCGACCGCAGGACGCTCCAGAAAAGCCCTGAGCATCGACAAGTTCATGCTCTTGCCAAAACCCTCGGGTCGACAGCACACCACAACGGACGCGTCGCAGTCCAACGCATCGGCAATAAACATGGTCTTGTCGACCAGCGTGCAGCAACCAAGAGCCTCCGCATAGTCGTGCATGCCAATGGGCAAAGCTGCATCGTCGACACAGCCAATCAAACGCACGTCAAAGCCGGCAGCACAACCATTATTTGCCTGTTCAGACACCAAAACGTTCCCCCTAAATCGCAGCACGACGCCAATTGTAATGACCGCATCGCATGTACCGATGTCACCGCGCAAACATATCGGGCAACGGTAGCAACAAGAGGCGTGAGGGGGCACAACCAATCGTTGCACAACAAAACGGGGCCCGACGCATTCGCACCGGACCCCGTCCCGATTCTTTAGTTATCTGGCAACCGAGAGGCTACTCCTCCGAGCCGTCCTCCCCAGAAGCCTTCTTCTGCTGATCGAGCTTATGCTTACCACTTACGATAGACGTAGCGCCCAGTGTGGCCAAGCTCGCGCTGGCCAGGCTCGCCATCACGATAAGGTCGCCCGTCTTGGGCATGTTGCCGCGATTACTGCCAGCATTACCATTGCCGGAACCGGAATCGTTCTTACCGCCGCCATTGCTATCTTTGTTATCATCGGCGCCATCTTTGTTGTCACCGGCGTTGTAATTGTTCTCACCACCGTCGGACTTGTTGTCCTTCTCCTCGGAGTTGTCCTTCTTCTCCTCAAAACCAGAACCCTTATCCGTTTCGGACTTTTCGGATTTGCCCTCGAATTTATTGTCCTTAGAGTCGGCCTGCGTGGCGTCGGTTTTCGTCACGGTGTTCTGACCGACATTGTCCTTGTTAGAAGACGAGTTGCCGCTTGGACCAGCCATCAAAGACCCCAGCGTGGAGCCAAACACTTCGGAAACAGAGGGCTTCTTGTTCGTCGGGGTGACGGGCGCATCCGTCCCCTTATTCGAATCATCCTTAGAGCTATCGGAACCAGAAGCGGTGACAGAACCAGACCCTGTGTTAGTGCCGGAGTCGCCACCGGCAGAGGAATCGCTCGAACCGCTGGAAGGTTTAGAAGAGCCATTGTCGGTCGAGCCGGAGTTGCTGTTACCGGTACCGGTAGCAGACCCGTTCGTCTCGCCTCCATTGCTCTCGTTGTTATCAGTATCGGGCTTCTGCGCGGGCTGAGACTCCTCAGGAGTCTGGCTTGAATCAGGCGTCGAAGGGGACTCGGACTCCTCAGGCTTCTTATCAGCCGCCTCGTTCTTCTCGTCCTCGGCAATATAGACCAGACAATCCTTGAGCTCATTGCGGTAGCGGTTCTTCCAGCCCTCGTGGTACTGAGGCTGGCTTGCATACTTGGTCGCCACGTTATTGACCACGCTATTGGAAAGAGCCGTCACAAACTCGCGGTCCGTCATGCTGTTGGAAAGCTTTGCCCAGCGGAAAAAGTCCTGGCAGCCACCGGTGCCGCACATATTGGTGATACTCCACACCATGCCCTTGACGCAGTCGGCGCGGCCGGAGATATCAATGCCGAGAGCGCTCTTGAGCCACGCCTCGGTCACCGCATAGTACGAGTTGTACGCATACGCATCCTGCAGCGCCGAGAACTCCTCGGGGTCAGTGTTGTAGGCGCCCAGGAAGGCATCCTGCGCAATACGGCCCAGCACGGTAAGCTGACCGTTCGCATACATGGGATTGTTCGCGTTAGAAATCTCGCTGCCGCGATCGATCGCGTCCTTGAGCATGCCGTACTTTGCAGAATCGTAGTTGTAGACCTGCTTCATAAACGGGATGAGCGACCAGCGGCGGTCGAACTGGTAATAACCCAGCGCGTTATAGCCGTCGCCATACGAAAAACCCTGGTTATAGTTGCCATGGCTCTCATATTTGGTGAAGTACTTCATCTCTGCGGTCACGTTGACAAACGAGACGCCCTGGACCGACCTCAGCACGCCCGAGAAAGACTGCTGGGTGTAGAGGCCCTTATCGATATCGGTGGCATCCGAGGCAACGCCCGGCGTGGGCTCCTCGGCGGCGGCGGGTGCCGGCGCGGAAACGGCACCAAACGAAAGCGCCAGCGTCAGGCCCGCAACAATCGCGGAATGCTTGGGCTGCATAAGATCCTCCCTGCATTGGTATAGTTAAAGTTCAGTTTGCAAAGATAAAAATAAGTATTGCAGCTCGCCCGTTGTTGCACAACAACCCCTCGGTAAACGGCAACAACCCTCCGCGAAATCTTAAGGAATTGCGCTCAACCTACAGCTTAATGTTAAAGTTGATTTCGGGGACGGCGGCCAGGTCGGCCAACGTCACGCCGTCGACGTACTTTTCGATCACGTCGTCCAGACCGCGCCAGAACTTGACGGTCGAGCACAAATCGCTGCGGGTGCAGCTGTTGTCGATACCATCGCACGCCACCGGAGCCGTGCTGCCCTCGACGGCACGCAGGATGTCGCCGGCGCGCACCTCGGCCGGGTCCTTCGCCATCATGTAGCCGCCGCCCTTACCGCGCACGCTCCTAAGCAGGCCCGCCTTCATGAGCGGACGAACCAGCTGCTCCAAATACTTTTGTGAAATATGCTCGCGGTCAGCGACCTCGCGAAGGGCAATCTTGCCCTCGGCGTCACCAAGCGCTGCGATATAGATCATCAGACGGAGGGCATAGCGGCCCTTAGAAGAAATGAGCATACCTACCCTCTCATCGTTGCCGAGACAAAATACCAGGCTTGTTTGTCCCAAATCTTATGCACGCGGGGCAAACAAGCCTGATTATTATGTCCCACATCTAGAAAAGTCGAGTGGATTAGTCGGGTTTTCCCTTGACTAACGCCGAACCCATAGTAACTTTATTCCGAGAAGATTCCTAGGGTTTAGTACACCTATGAGTACACCATATACAGAGAGGGACAGCATGAGCGCAAATCCGCTGCTTTCCATCGATGGTCTCACCGCCTCCGTGGACGAGAAGACCATCCTCCACAATGTCAACCTCAACGTCGCCGCCGGTGAGACCCACGTGCTGATGGGCCCAAACGGCGCCGGCAAGTCCACCCTCGGCCACCTGGTCATGGGCGACCCCGTCTAC
>CAVEDI010000087.1:0-4413 GCA_963614405.1 Oscillospiraceae bacterium
GCGGTGGAATAGTTCCTGTTTAACCCCTCAAGAAGGCCAAACAGGAACTATTCCACCGCAACTTCCCCTTTTGGCGCGAAGTAACCTGACCCCTTTGCACCAACAACAGAAACGTCGCAGGTTGAGCATAAGTCAGCGAGCGACGTCCAGGACGTACAAGTTGGCATGAAAAAGGCAAGGCATAGACCTTTTGGTCATGCCTTGCCTTTTGAATGACAAATTGTCGTCCTGGGCGGCGCGCAGCGTCGACTGGTTGCGCGGTTCGTAGAACCGCGCAACATGAGAGCGCCCCCTCCCGCGCACGGAACGGGAGGGGGCTAAAGGTAGGAGTCTACCGGTGGGTTGACCCCACCGGACAGACGATGACCAGGTGATCCTCTACAGGATCGTCAAGGTTTCCGTGGGGTACCCGTTGGGTACTTAGAGCAACACGCAGGCGACGGTCAGGATGATGGCGCAGACGACGGAGAGCGCGACGATGAGCTTAAGGGCAAACTTGAGCCAGGTCGTCCACTCGATCTTGGCCAGGGCGAGACCGCCCATGATGGCACCGGAGGTCGGGGTGAACAGGTTCACGACACCGATAGCAGCGGAGAAGATCATGACCATGACCTCGGGCGAGAAGCCGAGCTTAACAGCCAGCGGTCCCATGATGGGCATGGAGACGGTGGCCATACCAGAGGTCGAGGGGATCAGGAAGGACAGGCCGAAGTAGACCAGGAAGCTCATGGGAGCGAAGATCACGCCGGACAGGCCAGCCAGGGCATTGGCGGCAGCGTCGAGGACGAAGACGTCGAGGCCGGTGTTAGCCATGAGGACGGAGATACCACGGGCGAGGGCGATGACGAGAACAACGGACATCATGTCGGCAGCGCCGGTGATGAAGGTGTTAACGATCTGCTTCTCGGACAGGCCGCCGATGATACCGATCAGGACGGCCATGAGGAAGAACCAGGTGGAAGCCTCGTCGAAGTACCACTGGCCAATGGGCAGGCCGGTGATCAGGGCAGACCAGCCCTGGACGACGGCGTTACCGTCGGCGTCGTAGACAGCGCCAGCGTCGAAGAAGTTGGCGACGCCCTCGTTGAGGTCGGCCAGCGGGATGAAGCCGACGATCATGACGACGAAGGTGAAGGCGAAGGCGATCAGAACACCCTTCTGACGACCAGTGAGCTTGACCTCCTTGTGGACCTCGGAAGCAGCCTTGCCGTGAGCCTCTTCGGCGTCCTTAAGCTCCTGCATCGACAGGATGGTGGAACCCTTGTCAGCCTTGACCTTCTTGGCATAGTTCATCACGAAGACAATGGACATAGCGGTAGTGACAATCCACAGGACGGCACCAAGGCCGATGATGATGGACTGGTTGACCTCAATGCCAACGCCGGTCAGAGCGTCGACGGCAGCGCCGACGGCGAACGGGTTAACCGTGGAGCCCAGGCAGCCGCAGCCAGCGCCGAGCAGGACGGTAGCGGCGCCGACCATGGGGTCGAAGCCAGCGGCCATCATGGTAGCGGCGAGCAGGGCGTAAAAGGGAACGGTCTCCTCGCACATACCATAGGTGGTACCACCGAGGGAGAAGATGAGCATCAGCACGGGAATGAGCATGATCTCGTTACCCTTAAGCTTCTGCACCAGGACGGCGATACCGTTGTCCAGAGCGCCGGTCTCGGTCATCATGCCGAGGAAGCCGCCCAGGATCATAACGAAGAGGCAGACGGGCAGAGCGTCAGCGAAGCCCTTAATCGGGGCGGTGCAGAAATCGCTCAGGCGGGCTGCGGTAACCGCGCCGCCGGACGTGCCGGAGACGATAACGGTAATCACTGCAACAATTGCCAGCAGAGCTAGAAGAATGGTGAACGATGAAGGCATACCGCGCTTTTTCTTAGCGGTCTCAGTCATGGTTCTCATCCCCCCTTCATAAATCATTTAACTTTCTCGCGCGAAGCGGATCTTCCGTGCCGTGCCCACCGCCCGACGCGAGATATTTACCAGACAAAGCCGCTCGGGGTGTGCAGCAATACACCCCGAGCGAGATGCTAGATGCTCTTACTTGAGCGTGGCGTACATGACAGCCTTGATGGTGTGCATGCGGTTCTCGGCCTCGTCGAAGACCTTGGAAGCGGGGCTCTCGAAGACCTCGTCGGTAACCTCCTGCTCGGTGATGCCGAACTGCTCACACTTCTCGGCGCCAATCGTGGTGTTGGTGTCATGGAAGCTGGGCAGGCAGTGCAGGAAGATGGCGCCCGGGTTGGCCATAGCCATGACCTCGGAGGTAACGCGATACGGGGTGAGCTGAGCGATGCGCTCGGCCCAGACCTCGTCGGGCTCGCCCATGGAGACCCACACATCGGTGTAGATAACGTCGGCACCGGTGACGCCGTCCTTGACGTCAGTGGTCAGCTTGATGGTGCAGCCGTTAGCCTCGGCGATGGGCTTGCAGGCCTCGATGACGTCGTCAGCGGGCATGCACTCCTCGGGGCCGCAGGCCACGAAGTTCATACCGAGCTTGGAGCAGACGACCATGAGGGAGCGAGCGACGTTGTTCTTGCAGTCGCCCATGAAGACGAGAGTCTTGCCCTTGATGTCGTAGTTGAAGTTCTCCTGGACGGTCAGGATATCGGCGAGCATCTGGGTGGGATGCCACTCGGTGGTCAGGCCGTTCCAGACAGGCACGCCGGACTTAGCAGCGAGCTCCTCGACGTCGTCCTGGGCAAAGCCACGGAACTCGATGCCGTCATACATGCGGCCGAGAACGCGGGCGGTGTCCTCGATGGACTCCTTCTTGCCCATCTGCGACGAACCGGGATCGAGGTAGGTCACGCCCATGCCCAGGTCCATGCCGCCGACCTCGAAGGCGCAGCGGGTACGAGTGGAGGTCTTCTGGAAGAGCAGAACGATGTTCTTGCCCTCGAGATAGCGGTGCGGAACGCCAGCGCGCTTCATGTCCTTGAAGTTCTTGGAGAGCTTGAGCAGGTACTCGATCTCCTCGGTGGAGAGGTCGAGGAGCTTGAGGAAGCTACGGCCGGAGAGGTTAACACCCATGGTTCGATTCCTTTCGAAGAAATGAATTACGTAAGTATTAGTGTTGCCCGTTTGACGGGCGAAACCGGTGCGGTTGTAGGGGGACCGCACCGGAAACGGAAAGACTTAGAGGTCCTCGCGCCAGAAGGGCATGCTCATGCAGCGCGGGCCGCCGCGGCCGCGGGAGAGCTCGGCGGAGGGCACGACGAGAAGGTCCAGGCCCTCCTTGTACAGCACGTCGTTGGTGACGGTGTTGCGGGCGTAGACGCAGATCTTGCCGGGCTCGACGCACAGGGTGTTGGAGCCGTCGTTCCACTGCTCGCGGGAGGCCGCGATCGGGTCGCCGCCGCCGCAGGGGATCAGCTTGACCTGGTCGACGCCGGTGGCGTCCTCCAGGACGTGCTCGAGGGTGTCCTCGATCAGGCGGATGTTCACGTCGCCCGGGTTCTTGCCGGCGGTCAGCTCGTAGACGCGCAGGGTGCCCATGATGGCGGGGTGGATCGTGAACTTATCGACGTCGATCTGGGTGAAGACCGTGTCGAGGTGCATGAAGGCGCGCGAGACCGGGATGTCGAAGGCCAGGATGCGCTCGACCTTGGAGTCGGAGTTCCAGAAGATGTTCTGGGCCATGACGTCGATCGCTGCGGCCTGGGTGCGCTGGGAGATGCCGACGGCGAGGGTCTTCTCGTTGATGTTCAGCACGTCGCCGCCCTCGGTGTGGAACTGGCAGTCGCGGCGGAAGTACAGGGAGACGTCCTTGTAGTCGGGGTGGTACTTGAAGACGTACTTGCCGTACAGGGTCTCGCGGTTGCGGGTGACCGAGTACATGCGGTTGAGGTTGACGCCCTCGCCGACGACCGCGAACGGGTCGCGGGTGAAGTAGAGGTTGGGCATCGGGTCGATGATCAGGTCGGACTCGGACTCGGAGTTGACCAGGGAGTCGAGGGTCGTGGACGCCGTGAGGGGCAGGTCGATCTCGGCCTTGGTCATGCCGGCCATGGTCTTCTTGACGAACTCGAGGTTGTCCTCGATGGAGTCCAGCTTCTCGCGGACGATCTGCGGCATGTGCTGGCCGCGGATGCCGGCCTCGGCGATGTACTGGTCGGTGAACTCGGCGCGGGCGCCGGGGACCTGGTCGAACACCTCCGCGACGAGGTTCTCCAGATAGAGGACCTCGACGCCCTGGTCCCTCAGGATCTGGGCGAAGGTGTCGTGCTCCTGCTGTGCGACCTCCAGGAACGGGACGTCGTCGAACAGGAGTCGCTCGAGCTCGTCGGGCGGCAGGTTGAGGAGCTCGTCGCCGGGGCGGTGCAGGCAGACCTTCCTGAGCTTGCCGATCTCGGAAGGCACGTGCAGACCTTTCGTCATGGCCTCCTACCTTTCTTTCGGGCC
>CAVEDI010000088.1:0-4154 GCA_963614405.1 Oscillospiraceae bacterium
GGGCGTGGGCGACTGCACCGTCACCATTCCGCCTCCCAACGTGACTGGCAAGCTCCACATGGGCCACGCTACCGACGACTCCATCCAGGACGTCATCATTCGTATGGCTCGCATGCGCGGTAAGTCCACGCGCTGGGTGCTCGGCACCGATCACGCCGGTATCGCCACGCAGACCAAGGTCGACAAGAAGCTCAAGAGTGAGGGCATCAGCCGCCTAGAGATCGGTCGCGACAAGTTTGTCGACGCCTGCTGGGACTGGACCCACGAGTACGGCGGCATCATCGTCGAGCAGATCAAGCGCATGGGCTGCTCCGTCGACTTAGATAACGAGCGCTTCACCATGGACGAGGACTATGCCCAGGCCGTGCGTAAGGTCTTCTGCGACTGGTACCACGACGGCCTGATCTACCGCGGCAAGCGCATCGTCAACTGGTGCCCCAACTGCACCACCGCCATCTCGGACGACGAGGCCGAGTATAAGGACGAGAAGGGCCACCTGTGGCACCTGCGCTACCCGCTGACCGAGTCGGTCAACGGCCAGGACTACATCGTCGTCGCTACCACGCGCCCCGAGACCATGCTCGGCGACACAGGCGTTGCCGTCTCCCCGAAGGATCCCGAGAAGGCCGCCTTTGTGGGTAAGACCGTTAAGCTCCCCATCGTCGACCGCGAGATCCCCATCTTTGAGGATTGGCATGTCGACGCCAACTTTGGCTCCGGCTTTGTTAAGGTCACCCCGGCCCACGATCCCAACGATTACGCCATGGGTCAGGCCCACGACCTTCCGCAGATCAACATCTTCGACGAGCACGCGGTGGTCGTCGAGGGCTACGGCGAGTTCACCGGCATGAACCGCGACGAGTGCCGCGAGGCCGTCATCAAGTGGTTTGAGGAGCACGACCTGCTCGATCACGTCGAGGACCTCGATCACTCCGTCATGCACTGCTACCGTTGCGACTCCGCGCTGGAGCCGTGGCTGTCCGAGCAGTGGTTTGTGGCCGTCGACAAGCTCAAGGGGCCGGCGCTCGACGCCGTCAACTCCGGCAAGGTTACCTTCCATCCCGCGCGCTGGACGCAGACCTACACCACTTGGATGGAGAACCTCAAGGACTGGTGCATCAGCCGCCAGCTGTGGTGGGGCCACCGTATCCCCGTGTTCTACTGCGAGGACTGTGGCTGGGAGGACGCCCTTACCGAGGACACCGACGTGTGCCCCAAGTGCGGCGGCCATCACGTGCATCAGGACGAGAACGTGCTGGACACCTGGTTTAGCTCGCAGCTGTGGACCTTCGCCACGCAGGGCTGGCCGCAAAAGCCGGAGCTGCTCGAGGGCCATCACCCCACGACGGCGCTCGTCACCGCGCGCGACATCATCGCGCTGTGGGTCGCCCGCATGGTTATGAGCTCGCTGTACTTCCTGGACGAGGTGCCGTTTAAGGACGTCGTCATCTACCCGACGATCCTTGCCAAGGACGGCAGCCGCATGTCCAAGTCCAAGGGCAACGGTGTTGACCCTATGGACCTCATTGGCATGTACGGCGCCGACGCCATGCGCTTCAACCTGCTGACGCTCTGCACCAACAACCAGGACGTCAAGTTTGACGCGAACATCGACAAGAAGACCAAGAAGCTTATCGACAGCCCGCGCACCGAGCAGGCCAAGTCGTTTGTGACCAAGATCTGGAACGCCAGCCGCTTCCTGCTTATGAACATGGAGGGCTACACGCCCGGCGAGCCCGTCGTGGAGACGCCGGCCGACGCCTGGATGTTCAGCCGCCTGGCCAAGGCCGTGAAGATGGTCACCGAGGGTATTGAGAACTACACCTTTGGCGACATGGCCCGCGGCGTGCAGCAGTTCTTCTGGAACGAGGTCTGCGACTGGTACGTCGAGGTCACCAAGGCCCGCTTGAAGGGCGAGGGCCGTCTGCAGGCCCAGCGCAACCTGATCTTTGTGCTCGACACCTCCATTCGATTGATGCACCCGCTCATGCCGTTTGTCACCGAGGAGATTTGGGACAACATGCCGGCGAGCGTGCTCGATCTGGACGCTGAGGGCAACGTGAACCGCGCCGAGGCGCTCATGATCGCCAAGTGGCCCGAGCCCGCCGACTATGCTAAGTATGTTGACGAGGACGCTGAGCGCGCGTTTGAGCTGTGCCGCGCCGTCGTTTCCGCCGCCCGCGCCACGCGTTCGCGTTATCGCTTGAGCCCCAAGGCTGAGCTCGACGTGGTCGTGCGTGCCGGTGCCGAGGACATCGAGAAGCTCGAGAGCCTGCGCTCGACCATTGAGCCGCTGGCCAACACCGCTTCGCTGGTCATGGGCACCGACGTCGAGAAGCCGGCTGCGAGTATTGCCGTGGTCGATAGCGGCGTCGAGGTCTTTGTGGTGCTCGAGGGCAAGGTTGACCTTTCGGCCGAGAAGGCACGCCTGGAGAAGGAGATTGCCGCGGCCCAGAAGGAGCTCGCTGGCTGCGAGAAGACGCTCGCCAACGAGGGCTTTGTGGCCAAGGCCGCGCCCGCGGTGGTCCAGAAGAAGAGGGACCGTGCAGCTGAGCTCAAGGAGATCCTGGCGGCGCTGAACTCGCAGGTTGCTGACTTCTCGTAGGTCTAACTTGGGGGCGCGTCCCGACGCTTTGCTCGCTACTGCGAACAGTCCTGCGCAAGACGGACAGCACATTAAGTGCTGTCCTTTGCGTGCGGAACTTGTACCGAGCAAAGCGACGGGCCGCTCCTAGTGCGGTTACGTGGTTGTTTGCAACTGGTAGGTTGGGGCCACTTGGTTGTGGCCTTGAGGTCGCTGCAAAGCGGTGTTTGGCTGATATTTTGAATGGGAGGGGCTCGTTGTTGATTCGGGCCTCTTTTTATGTTGAGGGGACTTTGGGTTATGGCTAAGCGTTCTGGGTCGTATGTCGTTCCTTTCTCGTTTGAGTTGCTTTCGTTTGATGAGGCTGTTGGGCTGGCTGCTGATACGGGGCGGATTTCTGGGGATGCTGGTCCTTTGCTCGAGACGGTTGTCGATATACTCGATGAGCTGGGGCGTCCGGATGAGTACTTTGATTGCATTCAGGTTGCCGGTACCAATGGCAAGACTTCGACCACGCGTTTTTCGGCTGCTATTCTTCGCGGCGAGGGGCTCAAGACCGCACTGTATACGTCGCCGCAGTTGGTGCGCTATCCCGAGCGCATGGAGGTCGATGGGCGTGTTGTGAGCGATGAGGCGTTTGCCCGCGGCGTTTCTGCCGCTGTCGAGGCGGGACGTCGCGTGAATGCGCACCGTGTGGCGGCGGGGGAGCGCGCCTATACCATCACGCCGTTTGACCTGCTGACGGCCGCTGCGCTTGTGGTGTTTGCCGAGGCCGCGGTGGATGTTGCCGTGCTCGAGGTTGGTATGGGCGGACGTTGGGACGCCACGAGTGCGACCGATCCCGTCGCCGTTGCCATTACGGGCATTGGGCTCGATCACACACGTATTTTGGGCGATACGCTCGAGGCCATTGCGGGTGAGAAGGCTGCGGTTATTAAGCCTGGGCGCCTGGTTGTTCTGGGCGAGGGCGCGCATGAGGCTAGCGTTCAGCGTGTGATGGACGCCCGTTGTCGCGAGTGCGGCATTGTGCCGCTGGTGGTGAACCATGCCACGACCAAGGTGCCGGAGCACGTGGGCGATACGGTTGAGTTCAGCTGCACCACTCCGCGTGCGATCTATACGTCGAGCATGGTTAAGCCAGCGTATCAGCCGCAGAATGCTGCGTGCGCGATTATGCTGTGCGAAGGGTATCTTGGCCGTGAGCTTGACCACGAGGCGCTGGATGCGTCGCTTATGGGTTGCCCCACACCGGGTCGTTTTGACGTGCTGGGGACCGATCCGCTTAAGCTGATTGACGCCTGTCATAACCCCCAGAGCTGTGAGAACTTTGTGAGCGCGTTGGACGAGATCGATCCGTGCGTGGAGAATCGCCCCACGCTGCTATGTGCCGCGCTGGCCGATAAGGACGTGGCGGGTATCGTTGACGTTTTGGTTCCGGCGTTCCCCCGCGTGGTCGTGACCCAGACCGATTCCGATCGCGCCCTGCCGGCGGAGGAGCTCGCCGCCCTCGTTGATGCCGATAAGCTCGCGGGCATATACCCGAGCGTGTCCGAGGCCCTCGCTGCCTTCG
>CAVEDI010000089.1:0-4941 GCA_963614405.1 Oscillospiraceae bacterium
GAGCTTGGTGTCGCGGGCATCGATCTCGTGACGGGTGATGTTGATGGTCGTCAGCAGGTCCTCGGCCACCAGGCGCTCGGACACGACGATACCGTCCTCGTAGTTGAAGCCTTCCCACGGCATGTATGCCACGGTGAGGTTCTGACCCAGTGCAAGCTCGCCATGATCGGTCGAAGGACCGTCAGCCAGGGGCTCGCCCTGCTCAACGGTGTCACCGACGCGCACGAGCGGACGGTGGTTGATGCAGGTGGACTGGTTGGAGCGCTGGTACTTGGCCAGGTGATACTCGTCCATGCCGCCGGCATGCTTGACGATGATCTTGGCGGCGTCGGCAAAGATGACCTCGCCGGCGTTCTTGGCCAGGGTGACCTCGCCAGAGTCCAGAGCGGCGCGACGCTCCATGCCGGTACCGACATAGGGAGCGGCGGGGTGAACCAGCGGCACGGCCTGACGCTGCATGTTAGCGCCCATCAGCGTACGCTTGGCGTCGTCGTGCTCGAGGAACGGGATCAGCGTGGCTGCGACGGAGAGCATCTGACGCGGCGAGACGTCCATGTAGTCGACGTCCTCGACAGGCACGTCGGCGGGAGCGCCGAAGGAGCCGTCGAAGTCGCGGGTACGGGCGATCACGGTGTGCGGACGGACCAGCTTGCCCTCGGCATCGGTCGTGATGAACTCGTTGGTCTTGGGATCGAGCGGCGTGTTGGCCGGCGCGATGACGTGCTTCTCTTCCTCGTCAGCGGTCATCCAGTCGATCTGGTCGGTGGCAACGCCGTTTTCGACGCGGCGGAACGGAGCCTCGATGAAGCCGTACTCGTTGACGCGGGCGTAGAGGGCGAGCGAGCCGATCAGGCCGATGTTGGGGCCTTCGGGGGTCTCGATCGGGCACATGCGGCTGTAGTGCGAGTTGTGAACGTCGCGGACGGCCGTCGGCACGTTGGTGCGGCGGCTGGAGCCGGACTTGTGGCCGGCAAGACCGCCAGGGCCGAGTGCGGACAGACGACGCTTGTGGGTCAGACCGGTCAGGGGGTTCGCCTGGTCCATGAACTGCGAGAGCTGCGAGGAGCCGAAGAACTCCTTGATGGAGGCCACGATCGGGCGGATGTTGATGAGCGACTGCGGGGTAATCTCGTCGATGTCCTGGGAGCTCATGCGCTCACGGACGACGCGCTCCATACGGCTCATGCCGATACGGAACTGGTTGGCGACGAGCTCGCCGACGGTGCGGATGCGGCGGTTGCCAAAGTGATCGATGTCGTCGACCTTGAAGCCCTGCTCGCCGGCAGCGAGGGACAGGAGGTAGCGCAGCGTCGCGACGATATCCTCGTCGGTGAGCACCGTGACCTCTTCCTCGGTGGTGAGGTTAAGCTTCTTGTTGACCTTGTAACGACCGACGCGGGCCAAATCGTAGCGCTGCGGGTTAAAGAGCAGGCCCTCGAGCAGGCTGCGGGAAGCGTCCACGGTGGGAGGCTCGCCCGGGCGCAGACGACGGTAGATCTCGATAAGGGCATCCTCGCGAGTGAGAGCGGTGTCGCGCTCCAGGGTGCGCTTAATCACACCGGAGTTGCCGAGCAGCTCGATGATGTCGTCGTTGGTGACGGCGATGCCAAGGGCGCGCAGGAACATCGTGGCGCTCTGCTTACGCTTACGGTCGATGGAGACCATGAGCTGGTCGCGCTTGTCGACCTCAAACTCGAGCCAGGCACCGCGGGACGGGATGATCTGGGCCTTGTAGATCTGCTTGCCCGAATCCATCTCGGAGCTGTAGTACACACCCGGGGAACGGACGAGCTGCGAAACGACGATACGCTCGGTACCGTTGATGATGAAGGTGCCCTGATCGGTCATCATGGGGAAGTCGCCCATAAAGACGAGCTGCTCCTTGATCTCGCCGGTCTCCTTGTTGGTGAGACGGACGTCGGTCAGAAGCGGAGCCTGATAGGTCATATCCTTCTCGCGGCACTCCTCGACGGTGTGCGCGGGGTCGCCGAACTGATGCTCGCCGAAGGTAACCTCGAGAACATGGTTCTGACTCTGGATGGGGCTGGATTCCTTGAACGCCTCACGAAGGCCCTCGTCCTTAAAACGCTCAAAGGATTCCCTTTGAACAGAGATAAGGTTGGGGAGCTCCATGGCCTCCGGGATTTTCCCGAAGCTGACGCGCTTGCGCTCAGTGGCAGTGTATGCGTAGGTCACCAGGTTTTTCCTCCTTCACGGAAATGCTCGGTGGGTTGGCGAGGCATAGCTTCGCCAGTTATCGCAACCTAATAGTTTATCAGGTACCGACCGTTGGGCAAGAAAAGCCTTGACGCGATTGAGTTTTTGGAGTAGCAAAGTTTTTCGGCAGAAAACACGCAGGTAGATGTATGTGTATCGAACATCTGTTCATATATTTTCTGTGAACAGAGAGCCAGCAATCGCAGCTCTTATAAAAAACGGGTGCAGACCGAAGTCCGCACCCGTAAATGTCGATGCCCGAAGGCTTATTTGCGCATCAAGCCGCCGCGCTCGTCGATGGCGTCCCAGAAGGCATCGGCAAAGCGGGGATCGCTTGCAGCCATGAGGGCGTTGGTGGCCATCCAGCCAGACGGGGTGCCGGTGTCGTAGCCCGAGAGCGGGTCGATGACGACAGCGTACATGGCCTCGCGATCGAGCGAGCGGGCCATGGCGTCGGTGAGCTGGATCTCGCCGCCCTTGCCGGCCTGCTGATCGGCGAGCAGGTCCATGACCAGCGGGCTCAGCAGATAACGGCCGACAATGTACAGGTTGGACGGAGCCGCCTCGGGAGCGGGCTTCTCGACCAGACCGCCGATGCGCCAAACAGCGCCCGGCTCTGCATCGGCAACGTCCTCGGCGCCCTCGAGCGAACCGACGCGCTCGCCGGCGATAACGCCGTAGCGGCTGACTTCCTCGGGCGAGCAAGCAGCGACGGCGATAACCGAAGCTCCACCGTGCTCCTTGGAAACGGCGAGCATCTTGTCGCAGATGTCGCGATTAGGCACAACGTAGTCGCCCAGAAGAACCAGGAAGTTCTCCCCTGCCACGGCGTCGGCAGCAGAGCGGATAGCATGGCCGAGGCCCTTGGGCTCGTACTGATAACGGAAGTCGACCGGCATACCGCCCGCATGGGCGACGGCGTCGGCGTAGGCGTCCTTACCGCGCTCGCGCAGCAGATTCTCGAGCGAGCGATCGGGCTGGAAGTAGCTCAGCAGCTCGGGCTTACCGGGAGAGGTAACGATGATGGCGTCATCGACCTCCTCGGGGTCGAGCGCCTCCTCGACGACATACTGAATGACCGGCTTGTCGAGCACCGGCAGCATCTCTTTGGGCGTGCACTTGGTGCCAGGCAGAAAACGCGTGCCAAGACCGGCGGCGGGGATGATTGCCTTCATGTTATTCAAGGATCCTTTCGCAGGCGCAGAATGCGCCCTGTGCGTGCGGCACGGCGGCCGCAGACCAAATTGCGATACCGAAGTATCTTACCGCCGGAGACATACGTCGCCGTAAGGCAAACGCAATTCTTCAGCAGGTCAACGCAAATTATTGCTCGAATGGTGCAATTTTACGCCCCAGCGGTAACGGGAATGGCACGGCGAAGACAACGATGCTCTGCGTGCCGAGCAATGGGAATGAGGAGCCAAAAACAAAAAAGACGGGGCTCGCATAGCTAGCCCCGTCTGTAAAGAAATCTGGCGAGAAAGCCTGATTACTTGAGGGTGACAGCAGCGCCAGCAGCCTCGAGCTTCTCCTTGGCAGCCTCGGCGTCCTCCTTCTTGGCACCCTCGAGAACAGCCTTGGGAGCGCCCTCGACGACCTCCTTGGCCTCCTTCAGGCCAAGGTTGGTGAGCTCACGGACGGCCTTGATGACCTGGATCTTGTTGTCGCCGAAGCCCTCGAGCACGACGTCAAACTCGGTCTTCTCCTCGGCCTCAGCAGCGCCAGCAGCGGGAGCGGCGACAACGGCAGCAGGAGCAGCGGCGGAAACGCCGAAGGTGTCCTCGATAGCCTTAACGAGCTCGGAAGCCTCGAGAAGGGTCATTTCCTTAAGAGCATCGATGATCTCATCGGTGGTAAGCTTAGCCATTTCTAAGTCCTTTCGGTTTCCGTGCGGATGCACGGAGATCAGTTAAAACACGGCGCGAATGCGCCAGGGGTGCGGCGTTGCCGCCGCGGGTGAAAACAGCGACTAGGCTGCCTTCTGCTCGGAGACCTGCTGGATCGAACGAGCGAGACCAGAGGAAACGCCGTTGACGCAGACAGCGATGTCGCGAGCGAAACCGGAGATGAGACCGGCAATCTGGCCGAGAAGCTGATCCTTGGTGGGCAGCTCGGCGATAGCCTTAACATCATCAGCGGAAACGGCCTTGCCGTCGGAGATACCGCCCTTGATCTCAAGGACGCCCTTGGACTGAGCGGAGAAGTCCTTAAGGGCCTTAGCGGCCTCGACCGGCTCGGACTCGTAGAACACATAAGCGACGGGGCCGGCGAGGATCTCGTCGAGCTCGGGCTGCTCCTGGTTCTTGAGAGCGATCTTGACCAGGTTGTTCTTGTAGACCTTCATCTCGGCGCCGCACTCGCGAAGCTGATGACGCAGCTCCTGAGCCTGCTTAACCGTCAGACCGTTGTAGTTGACGACGAACAGACCGGCGTTCTCGGCGATACGGGACTCGATCTCTGCAACCTTGTCGATTTTGTACTGCTGGGGCATGAATTACACCTCCTCGAATTCTTTCCGGGCACGGTCCGCCACAAGGACGTGACGGGGGCATGTCCAAAAAGAAAGCCCCCGCGCTGCATGAGCGACGGGGGCGAGAAGACATATCTACTCGACCACCTCGGCTGGCGGGAAGTCCCATTAAGCTCGCGGGTAAGACCCGTTTGCGCCGGCTGTCTCTGGCAGCGGATTCGTGCGTGAACCGAAAGTATTATGGCGGGGACCCC
>CAVEDI010000090.1:0-7522 GCA_963614405.1 Oscillospiraceae bacterium
GACAGCAGCAGCGCCTGTGCATCGCCCGCGCGCTGGCCGTGCAGCCCGACATTCTGCTGATGGACGAGCCGACCTCGGCGCTCGACCCCGTGTCGACGCTCGTGGTGGAGCAGCTGGCCTGCGAGCTCAAAGAGACCTGTACGCTCGTGGTCGTTACGCACAATATGCAGCAGGCGGCGCGTATCTCCGACTCGGTCGCGTTTTTCTTGCTGGGCGAGTTGGTGGAGCACGCGCCCACCGCGCAACTCTTCAAGAATCCGACCGATCCGCGCACGGCGGATTATTTGACGGGACGTTTTGGCTGATACCATCTAGTAAAGGTACCTTTAGGGTTAAGATGCGGTCATGCCGGCCGCAAAGGGGTTCAACATGATCTATTACGTCGAGGACGATGACAACATCAGGGATTTGACGGTCTATGCGCTGCGCAAGCAGGGGATCGAGGCCGAAGGCTTTTCGTGCGACGGTGAGTTTAAGGCTGCCGTGGCGCGACGGGTGCCCGATGCTGTGCTGCTCGATATCATGCTGCCCGATACCGATGGTTTGGCGATTATGCGCCGCCTCCGCGCCGACCGCCTGACGGCGACGGTGCCCATCATGATGCTTACCGCCAAGGACACCGAGCTCGACAAGGTGATGGCGCTCGATGGCGGTGCCGACGATTACCTGACTAAACCCTTCTCGCTCATGGAGCTTGCGAGCCGCTGCCGCGCACTGCTGCGTCGCGGCGGAATGGTCAAGCAGGCGAGCGATGTGCTCAGCGTGGGCGACATCGTGCTTTCGCCCAGCCATCGCGAGGTGACCGTTGCCGGCGAGCCGCTTAAGCTCACCCTGCGCGAGTTCGACCTGCTCGAGTACCTCATGCGCAAGCCCGGCGTGGTCTTTACCCGCGAGTCGTTGCTGCAGAGCGTGTGGGGCTGGGACTTCGACGGCGGTTCGCGCACTGTTGACGTGCACGTGCAGACGCTTCGCCAAAAACTGGGCGAGCATGCCAGCGCCATCGAGACCGTGCGCGGCGTGGGCTACCGCTTGGCCGAGCCTTCTGCCGGTGATGGTGCCGAAGGTGACGTCACCGCGGCCACCGCATCGGAGGAGTAACCCGTGGTCTTCGCCCCCCAGGGAAAACATACGCTGTCGCACCGCGTTTTTGTGACGATCTTTGTCTGCGCCATGGCGGTTATCGTGGCGTTTACGGTGCTGGGTGCGTTCTTTGTGCAAAACACCTTGGCGGATGCCACGAGTGCCAATCTGGCGCAGGAAACCGAGCTCATTGCTGCCGCCCTCGACGAGCAGCAGGAGCCCATCCCGTTCTTGCGTAGCCTCGATCGCGAGGACTTGCGCATCACGCTGATTAACAAGGATGGATCGGTTGCCTACGACAACGAGGCGTCGCCTTCCACACTGCCCAACCATGGCGATCGCCCCGAGGTCATCGAGGCCTTTGAGAATGGTTCGGGTTCCGCGGAGCGCGCAAGCTCTACGCTCGACGAGATTATGCTGTATCGCGCCGTCGCCCTTGATAACGGCCAGGTTGTCCGCTTGGCGCAGGCCCAGCCTGGCGTTGCGGCGATTTTGCTGTCGATGGTGGCGCCGATGCTGCTTATCGCAGCAGCGGGCGCGGTACTCTCGTTTTTTATGGCGCGCCGCGAGTCCTGTGCCATCATCGCGCCGTTGCAAGAGGTGGATTTGGACCACCCACGCCGTAGCTATGAGCACGCCTATGCCGAGATGGTCCCCATGCTTGAGCGTATCGAGTCGCAGCGCCAGGAACTCAAGCGCCAAATGGCGGTGCTGGCGGACAACGATCGTATGCGCCGCGAGTTCACGGCGAATATCACCCATGAGCTCAAGACGCCGCTTACGGCGATTTCGGGCTATGCCGAGCTCATCGCAAACGGCATGGTCGAGGGCGAGGACGACCTGCGCAACTTTGGCGGTCGCATCTATCGTGAGGCGGGCCGCTTGGCAGCGCTTGTCAACGACATCCTTACGCTGTCTAACTTGGACGAGGCCGAGCGTGCAACTGAGGGCGAGGCGGTGCCCATTGGGTCCACGGAGCCTATTGAGCTCTCGCGTGCCATCTACGCGGTTGAGCAGCGTCTTGAACAGGTCGCCCGTCAGGCGAATGTGACGATAAGTCATGAGACCAAGCCTGTGGTCATCGAGGGCGTGTCGCGCTTGATTGACGAGCTCATCTATAATCTGGCAAGCAACGCCATCCGCTACAATCGACCCGGCGGTACGGTTACGCTGCAGTGCGGCACCAACGACGAAGGCCATCCGTTCCTTGCGGTCGCCGACACGGGAATCGGTATCGCGCCTGAAGAACAGGGCAAGGTATTTGAGCGGTTCTATCGCGTGGACAAGAGTAGGTCCAAGGCACGCGGCGGAACCGGTCTGGGGCTTGCCATTGTCAAACATGCGGCCCTGTATCATCACGCCACGCTCGATCTGTCGAGCGAGTTGGGCGTGGGAACCACCATTACGGTGACGTTTCCCATACAGCAGGACGAGCCATTCGCATAGCGATACAACATAGATATTGATGCAGACGCCGCATTTGACTTTCGGGTGCGGTGTTGTTGTGCAATTTTACGATTGCTTCCGACATTTTTACAGGAGAGCCTGTTTCTTATGTATAGAGTTTGGTCTCGGTAAAAAGATGCGATAACATACGGACAGTTTTGTCAATCCGAACTGGGGAAATGAAAGGCAAGCTGCATGACCCTTCTCGAACTGTTCCAGCTGCTGAAGAAGCACCTTCAGCTGGTCATCACCCTTCCGGTGGTCTGCGCGATCGCCATGGGCATCGTGTCCTTCGTTGCGATGGACAACACCTACACCGCGACGACGAGCATGTACATTCTCGCCAAGACCGACGATAGCGGCCAGATGAGCTACAACGATCTCTCGGCGAGTCAGATGCTTTCCAACGATATCGCCACGCTGCTGGATAGCGATAGCGTTAAGAGCGGCGCCGCCAATGAACTGGGCCTCACCGATCTGGATGACTACAAGGTGTCTGTTTCCTCCGAGACCACCACGCGTGTCATTACGCTTTCGGTTACCGGCACCGATGCCAAGGAGACGGCTAAGGTCGCAAAGGCCATAGCTAGCTCGGTGAGTACGGTCGCTCAGAACGTCGGCGCTGCCCAGAGCATCAACGTTATCGACGAGGCTAAGACCCCCGAAGCCCCCAGCGGCCCCAAGCGTATGCTGTACGTTGCTGTCGCGTTCCTCGCGGGCATCTTTATCGCGGTTGCCTATGTCGTTTTGGCAGACATGCTCAATACCCGCATCCGCGGTGCCGAAGAGGCAGAAGAGCTCCTGGGCATTCCCGTTGTTGGCCGAATTCCGGCTATGAAAGGTGGTAAATAGGCATGGCTAAGGCAAAGAACACCGATAAGCTCGTTGTACAGAATGCCGCCAAGACCCTTCTGGCCAACATCCGCTTTGCGAGCGTGGACGACCCCATTCGCACTATTACCGTCACGTCCTCGATTCCCAACGAGGGCAAGTCTACGGTTTCCATCAACCTTGCCCAGGCTATCGCCACCAGCGGCAAGAGCGTCCTGCTGGTCGAGGCTGATATGCGTCGCAGGTCCCTTTCCGATATGCTCGGCGTTCGTTCGCGCGGCGGACTCTATGCGGTCCTTTCCGAGCAGATCTCCATTGACCAGGCAATTGTCGAGACGGGTCAGAAGAACTTCTACTTCCTCGATGCTGAGCCGCATATTCCCAATCCTGCCGACATCATCGTCTCTCACCGCTTTGCCAAGTTGGTAAAGGCACTGTCCGCCAAGTTCCAGTACGTCATCTTTGATGCTCCCCCGGTCGGCACCTTCATCGATGCTGCCGAGATCGCAAGTCTGACCGACGGTGCGCTTTTTGTCGTGCGTGAGGACTTCACCAAGCGCGATGAGGCGCTCAACGCCATCGGTCAGCTTAAGAAGTCCGAGAAGGTCAAGCTCATCGGTACCGTTATGAACTACTGCGAGACCGAGACCAGCGAGTACTACTACTCCTACTACACCAAGGACGGTAAGAAGGTGAAGAAGGGCTCCGACGATCAGGGGACTTCCAAAAAGGGCATCTTCACCAACCGAGCAAACGTTTAGTTGATTAAGGCTGACCAATGCGTGACATTCATTGCCATATCTTGCCGGGTGTAGACGACGGCGCCGCCGATCTCGATGAGAGCTTGGCGATGCTCGAGGCTGCCAAGCGGGCCGGTGTAACCAGAATCGTTTGCACTCCTCACTGCCGTGATCCCTATTTTGATTACGACAAGATGTGGGATGCCTTTGAGCTGCTGCGTGATAACGCTGACGGTTTTCCGCTCCAGATGGGCTTCGAGGTCAACCATCGAAAGCTCGTTGAACTTGGTATCGATGCCGCGGAGCACTTGCATTTCGATGGAACCAACGAGTTTCTGCTCGAGCTTTCGACACATGCCGATGCGTATGCGTTTAGAGAGTACGAGAACACGATTTACGATTTGCAGTGCCGTGGCTACCAGGTGATCATCGCTCATCCTGAGCGCTATCGTGCGGTTCAAAAGGATGTAAGCGTGGCGGAGCGCCTGGTCGATATGGGCTGCAAACTGCAGGCTTCGGCGGACTTTATTGCCGGCGGTCGCTTTGGTCGCGAGAAAAAGCCGGCACAGCGCCTGTTCGATCAGAACCTGTACAGCTTCATCGCGAGCGATGCCCATAACGTGGGTCATTACGACTGCCTGGCGAAGGCTCGCGCGAAGTTTAGCGTACGCGGAGCTCATTTTCGCTAAAATCTGTCCCTAACGTTCGCATTGAATGAAGGGGCAGCCATGGATATTCAACTTAAGACGGGATGCTTTGATGACGCGGCGTTGGTGCGCCGCGTCGTTTTTATGGACGAGCAGGGCTACGAGAATGAGTTCGACGCTATCGACGAGGATCCGAACTGCATTCATGTGACGCTCTATGTAGACGGCGAGCTTGCCGGTTGCTCGCGCGTGTTTCCCGAAGAGCTTGAGCGCGTGGCTGACGCAGAGGCCCCGGTGTTGCCGGCATGCGACATGGACGAAGGCGTTGCGGCGGGGGAGACCTACATTATGGGGCGCGTGGCTGTGCTGCCGAGCATGCGCCGTCGCGGTTTGGCGAGCAAGATTGTCGAGGCCAGTGATGCCGCCGCGCGTGATGCCGGCGCCAAGCTTATTAAGCTGCATGCGCAGGAATACGTGCTGCCGCTCTATGTAAAGGCGGGCTACACGCAAATTGCCCCGGTAGATTACGAAGACGAGGGCCAGCCCCATGTCTGGATGGCCAAGCGCGTAGATGGCAGATAGGGACGTTCCTTTTCTGCCGGCAGCTGGGGACACTCCTTGGCAATTGACGCATTGGAGCGCTCGGACATACAGTTTTTCGATTCCGTATGTATATATGCGCGTTAATGGGTTATAAAATCTAAGTCTGAACATAGCAGGTCTGCGATTCGGCTCGGGCGACCGGGCCGTTTTTGCGGACGGGGGTAGCGCGAAAGGACTGCACATGCGTCAATTTAAGACCGAGAGCAAAAAACTGCTCGACCTCATGATCAACTCCATCTACACCAATAAGGAAATCTTCC
Organism: Oscillospiraceae bacterium; assembly: GCA_963614405.1. Taxonomy (GTDB): domain Bacteria; phylum Actinomycetota; class Coriobacteriia; order Coriobacteriales; family Coriobacteriaceae; genus Collinsella. Next base: position 5,608 of record CAVEDI010000090.1, read on the forward strand.
TGCGCGAGCTTATCTCTAACGCGAGCGACGCCGTCGACAAGCTCAACTTTAAGAGCCTGCAGGATCCGAGCGTCAAGATCGACCAGGGCGACCTGGCTATTCGCGTTTCCTTTGATAAAGACGCCCGCACCATTACCATCTCGGATAACGGCATTGGCATGACCGCCGAGGAGCTCGAGCGCAATCTGGGCACCATCGCCCATTCCGGCTCCGAGGAGTTTAAGACCGAGAACGCCGAGCAGCAGGGTTCGGATGTCGACATCATCGGTCAGTTTGGCGTGGGCTTCTACTCGGCTTTTATGGTCGCCAGCCATGTGAAGGTCGTCAGCCGCGCCTATGGCGAGGATGTCGCCCATGTGTGGGAATCCGACGGTCTTGAGGGTTACACCATCGAAGACGGCGAGCGCGCCGAGCACGGCACCGATGTCATCCTGACGCTGCGCAAGAACGAGAAGCTCGATGCCGACGGCGAGGCCGAGACCTACGATCGCTTCCTGACCGAGTGGGGCCTCAAGAGCTTGATTCAGCAGTACAGCAACTATGTGCGCTACCCGATTCAGATGATGGTGTCCAAGAGCCGCCAGAAACCCAAGCCCGAGGACGCCGGCGACGATTACAAGCCCGAGTACGAGGACTACCAGGAGCTCGAGACCGTCAATTCCATGACACCGATCTGGAAGAAGCGCAGCTCCGATGTCGAGCAGAAGGACTACGACGAGTTCTACAAGTCCACGTTCCACGACTTTGACGATCCTGCGCGCACCATCAGCTTCCACGCCGAGGGCACGCTCGAGTATGACGCCCTGCTGTTTGTGCCGGGACGCGCGCCGTTCGATCTGTACAGCAAGGACTACGAGAAGGGTCTGGCGCTCTACAGCTCCAACGTCCTGATCATGGAGAAGTACGACGACCTGCTGCCCGACTACTACAACTTTGTCCGCGGCGTCGTGGATTCCGCCGATGTGTCGCTCAACATCTCGCGCGAGACGCTGCAGCAGAACCGTCAGCTCAAGGCCATCGCCAAGCGTGTGGAAAAGAAGATTACCGCCGACCTTGAGGATATGCGTGACAACGACCGCGAGGCCTACGAGAAGTTCTTTGAGAACTTTGGCCGCGGTCTTAAGTACGGCATCTACTCGAGCTATGGCATGAAGGCCGATGAGCTCGCCGACCTGTTGCTGTTCTGGTCTGCCAAGGAACAGAAGATGATTACCCTGGCCGAGTATGCCAAGGGCATGCCCGAGGATCAGAAGGCCATCTACTACGCCGCCGGCGACTCGCGCGAGCGCTTGGCCAAGATGCCCGTGGTAAAGGGCGTGCTCGACCGCGGCTATGACGTGCTGCTGCTGACGCAGGATGTGGATGAGTTCACGTTCCAGGCTATGCGTGAGTACGTTGCCGCCGATATGCCCAAGATCTACGAGGACGATGCTGCCCGCGAGGCTGCCGAGAAGGCTGTGGCCGACGGTGCCGAGCCCGAGGTCGAGGATCGTCATCTGGAGCTCAAGAACGTCGCGACCGGTGATCTTGACCTGGCGACCGAGGACGAGAAAAAGGAGGCCGAGGACGCCACCAAGGAAAACGAGGACCTCTTTAACGCCATGAAGGAGGCGCTCGGTGACAAGGTCGAGAAAGTTGCCGTCTCCGCGCGCCTGACCGATGCCCCCGCTTGCATCACCACCGAGGGCCCACTTTCGCTCGAGATGGAGAAGGTGCTCCAGAAGGGACCCGAGGGCGCGCCCGACGGCATGCCCAAGAGTCAGCGCGTGCTCGAGCTCAACGCCAAGCACCCGGTCTTTGCCAAGCTCGTCGCTGCTCAGAAGGCAGGCGACGCCGACAAGATCAAGCAGTACTCCGGCCTGCTCTATGACCAGGCCCTGCTGGTCGAGGGTATTCTGCCCGAGGACCCCGTGGC
>CAVEDI010000091.1:0-4037 GCA_963614405.1 Oscillospiraceae bacterium
GCTCGCGGCCTGGCGCTTGCCGCCCGCCGCGTGGCCGATGCCGCGCCGAACATGCCGCGTCCGTCGCTCAGTCGTCGCCTTGCCGGCAAGCGCATGAGCCGTCCGGTGCCAAGCGTGTCGCTCAGCCGACGCGACCTGCGCTTCTTCAATGCCTTCCCGCGCTTGCGCATCAACCGCTACGAGGGCGTCATCCGAGCTACCGACCTCCGCGACCGAGCCCGCGAGCTGTTCCGCCGCTAGCCGGGACGGGCGCGCTCACGGCTTCCTTGCTCGCGTATTTCCCGTTCGTTTCGCGTCCGTTGCCGCGCCGTTTCCAAGATTGCGGCACCGTTTCCATTCGACAACGCCGCGTTTAACAACGCCGTATCTGGTCTACACCAGTTGCCCCTCGGCCGCATTATGGGCGCCGACAACGTTCATGCGACCAAGGGAGAGTGAATGTACGATACGGGATCGACAACGTTTATGCTCGTCTGCACCATGCTCGTGTTTTTAATGACACCGGGCTTGGCGTTTTTCTATGGCGGCCTGTCCAGGCGCAAAAATGTCATCAACACCATGCTTATGTGCTTTGGCGCCATTGGCCTGGTTGGTGTGCTGTGGATTGTTGCCGGCTGGTCTCTGGCCTATGGCGGCGACGGTTCCAGCCCGTTTATTGGAGGCCTTGAACAGCTGCTGTGCCTGCCGGTACTCAACCAGATGCTGCAGGCGGCCGAGGGCAATGCCGCGGACGGTGCCGTCTACCCTCAGATCATCAACATCGCCTTCCAGATGGCGTTTGCCATGATCACCGCCGCTATCGTCACGGGCAGCCTGGCCGGCCGCGTTAAGTTTGGTGCCATGGCGGCCTTCCTGGGCATTTGGCTGCTCGTGGTCTATGCGCCGCTTGCCCACATGGTTTGGGGCGGCGAGGGCTCCTTTATCGGCGACATCATCGGCGCGCTCGACTTTGCCGGCGGCGACGTGGTGCACATCTCGTCCGGTCTGACGGGTCTGATTCTTTGCTTGATGCTCGGCCGTCGTTGCGGTTTTGGCATGGTGAGCTATCGCCCGCATAACGTGCCGTTTGTGGCGCTGGGCGCCGGCTTGCTTTGGTTTGGCTGGTTTGGCTTTAACGGCGGCAGCGAGTTTAAGGCCGACGCCGTGGCGGCGCTCGCCATCCTCAACACCGTGACGGCTAGCGCGGCGGGCATGGTCTCGTGGCTTGCCGTCGAGCGCGTGCACACCGGTCGCCCCACGCTGGTGGGCGCCAGCACCGGTCTGGTTGCGGGCCTTGTGGTGGTCACGCCGGGTGCGGGCTTTGTCGAGCCGTGGGCGGCGCTGGTCATGGGCCTGATCGTATCTCCCGTCTGCTACCTGGCCATCAGCCATCTTAAGACCAAATTTGGCTACGACGATGCGCTCGACGCGTTTGGCTGCCACGGCATCGGTGGCATCCTGGGCGGCGTGCTCACGGGGCTGTTCTGCGTGCCGGAGCTCTCGTGGACCGGTAAGGGCGGCCTGTTCTACACGGGCGATGTCTCGCTGCTCATCTCGCAGATTTTGGGCATTGTGGTAACGGTCGCTATCGTGCTGGTGCTCGACTTGGTGATCGCCGCGGTGGTCAAGGCGCTGTTCCACGGCAGCCTGCGCGTGGACGAGGCCGACGAGGCGCTGGGCCTGGATGCGAGTCAGCACGGCGAGAGCGCATATCCCTCCTTCTCGGGACTCGATTAGCAGCTTCCCCAAGCACCGCACCTTGCCGTTCAATCGTCGCTCACGTACTTAAGTACGCTTCGCTCCTCTTTCACGGCAATCTGCGGCACTTGGGAAACCTGCTAAGACCAGTCAGTTGAACTTTTTGATCTCTGAGGTTGGTTTGCGGTATTTGGAAAACCCGTGCCACATGAATGAGCGGTTCATTTCTTTATTAAAGAGAGGAATTCACTATGAAGAAAATTACGGCGATCGTTCGTGCCAAAAAGCTTGAGGTTCTTAAAGACGCGCTGTTTGCTGCCGATGTTCGTGGCATGACTATCAACCAAGTGCAGGGCTGCGGCTCACAGCATGGCTGGAAGGAATACGTGCGCGGCAACGAGTTGCTTGTCAACACGATCCCTAAGGTGCAGTTCACGCTCATTTGTGCCGATGAGCATGTTGACGGCATTGTCGACATCATCTGCAACGCCGCCCGCACCGGTGCCGTCGGTGACGGCAAGATTTGGGTCGAGCCGGTCGAAGAAGTCATCCGCATCCGTACCGGCGAGCACGGCCCCGCCGCGGTGTAGGATCGACCACCTGTCATCCGCAACGTTAAAATGCTGCAATGAGGCACAAGACTTGCGTTGCGGATGGACGGATTATGGGTCGTAATAAATATCCCGAGGAGACGGTCGCGAAGATTCTCGACGCGGCGCTGGAGCTATTCTGCGCACAGGGTTATGAGGGGACGAGCATTCAAGATATCGTCGACCGCCTCGATGGCATGACCAAGGGTGCTATCTATCATCACTTTAAGAGCAAAGAAGAGATTTTCAACGCCGCATTTGATCGGGCAATGGCTCCGATTGTTGAGCGCCGCCGCGCGACACTCGGTGCTGGCAATATGACGGGAGCCCAAAAGCTCAAACGACTTTATGCGCCCGAGTCCGTCGTTCCGCAAATCGATCTATGGGCTCGCATGCATCCTGCGGCAGATCCGGTAAAAAGCTCGCGGCTGCTGGCGATGCAGTACCAAGGTTCGTTTGACGAGTCGGCCGATGGCTATCTCCTGCCAGTGATCGAGGAGGGCATCGCCGACGGCTCCATTGCGTGTGCATGCCCACGCGAAGCGGCGGAGGCGGTATCGTTGTTGGCGAATCTTTGGCTGTTGCCGCTGTTCCGTCCGCTTGAGAACAAGGGTCGAATGCTCGCTCGCGCGCAATGTTTGGCGCAGATGGCGGCCGCGGTGGGGCTCGATTTGGGTAATGAAGTGCTCCAGACAACGGCTCAGATATGGGACGTATGGAACCGTGCTGGGTGGTAATATAGATACTGACGGTATGTAATTGATTTGTAAGGGTAGCCACGGCTGCCCTTTTCAAGTCATTAAATACATACTAATGGTATGTATAGGGGGCAGGCTTATGGCTGGAATGCGGAGGAGTAGCGTCTCGTTGACGCAAAAAACAGTGCAATCTATCAGGCTTTTCGGTCTTCTTGTTGCACAGCTGTGCGCGTATTCGATGTTGTCGGCACTGTGCTTTGCGTGTCCGCTTTACTTGTTCGACTGCAGCGGCTCATCAACGTTATATGGTGCCGTCGCGGCGATAGCGTTCGTGCCGGGCGTGCTTGCGACTCCGGCTGGCGGAATCTTGGCGGATCGCGGAAGTCATCGCGGGGCCCTTGTGGTGCTCGGCATTGTTCTGATGGCTGCATCACTGTTGTTTATCCCCATGAAGCGTTCGCTGCCTCTTGCCGTTGTCGTGGTAGCAATGCTTTGCGTCCAATATGGCATCCAATCGCTGCTGAAACCGATGCTTCAAATTGAGACGGTGCGCATGACGGGCCCAGAAAAGGTTGAGCGTGCCACTGCGTTGGTCTCGCAGATAACCATGGCGAGCAATATCTTGGGGCCTGTAGTCGGGACGGCAGTCTATGGGTGCTTTGGTATCGATGCTCTATGCGAAACCGCGGCGTTGACGTTTGCGATGTCAGCCCTACTGTTCGGGGGCGCACTCAAGCAAAATGCCTCATCTGGAATGACAGGGGACAGTACGACTTGCTCGACATGCCGAAGCGATTTTCGGGAGTCGATTCGGTACCTGTTTCAAAACGCATCATTGCTCGTTGTGTTTTTGCTTGCGGCTATTTTGAACCTTGCGTTAGTTGGGTTAACGATTGGTGCTCCCGTTATTGTTGCAAAGCATCTCGGAATGCAATCATCCTTTGTTGGGATTATTGAGGTGGCTATGGGCTTAGGCGGTCTTGTCGGCAGTGGTTTGGTCGGTATTTGGCCGCATCGTTTTTCCTTCAAGGGCATATGTCGATATGTTGCGATGATTTGTTTTGGAGTCGTA
>CAVEDI010000092.1:0-11453 GCA_963614405.1 Oscillospiraceae bacterium
TTCATGCAGCGGTTTGCGTGCGCAGTACTGCCAAGGATAGACAACGTTCTCGGGGCACAGAGTACGATACCTAAGCCCACGGTCTGCAGCCTTTTTCGCCAGGACCTCAGCCTCAAAGTAGCCCGTGTGGTCGAGCGTCACATGCGGCTCCGCACACCACAGCTCAATGGACTCAAAGCCCAAACGCTGCTGCACATCAAGGAAGTAATCGAGCGACCACATGATGTAGTGGATATTCATGCCCGCAATCTGCTCGCGGCGCAGCGTCGGTTTGGATTCAGACATCTTATGCCTCCTTATTTCGATCGAACACGATTTGTCCGTCCGACATCGTCATATCAACCGCAAGATCGCGTGCGTCGCGATAATCGAGGTCGAACACATCCCGATCGAGCACGCAGATATCGGCAAGCTTGCCAACCTCAAGCGTACCCAGCTCGTCTTCGCGCATCAGATCGTACGCGCCCCCGGCAGTCCAAGCGCGCAAGAGCTCGACAAGCGTCAGCGCGTTGACCTCATTCACGGGCAGTCCGTCGGCGAAGAATCCGCCGCACGCGCTGTAGATTGACTCACCCAGGCTCGGAATCAGCAGCGGCAGATCCGTGCCGCAGCACACTGTGCATCCGGAATCTTCCATGCCGCGGCGATTCCAGCTGTGCAAAAGTCGCGTCTCGCCAATTTGTCGACGCATCATCGACAGGCAATCCTCGCGCCGGTCCAGCGTCAGAATCTGCGGATAGACCTCGCAAATTCCACCTAACTTGCCAAACTCGACAAGATCGGTCGGGTCAGAGTTCTCGAGATCGGTAATCGCATGGCGGCGAAGCATCCGTCCATGCTCGTCTCGAGGCAGCGAGGCATAGAGCGCCACGGTGCGACGAACGGCGCCATCGCCCTGGCAATGCAAGGAATATCGGAATCCGTCAGCATCAATTGCACGCAGCTCGTTCTCAATCAGATCCCACTCTGGCTCCTCGACGACCGTCTTGCCGGCAGCGCCCGCATCGGCCGAGTCCTCATAGGGTTCTATCATCTCGGCAAGCCCCGCCCATACGCCGCGATCGGTCATACGGTTGAAGCCAGAAAAACGAACGAACGGTCCCCGGAAGCGCTCTCGCGCTTCGCGGGCATATGCCAGATTTGCACCGGCACCCACCGGCTGCGACATCATAGAGACGCGAACCGTCAACTCACCAGATTCCTCACGGCGAGCCATTTCGTCGGCAAAGCCGTAGTAGTCATCAAACGCCATCTCCTTGATGGCGGTAACGCCGCGTTCGTTAAGCATGCTCATGTAGTCCGAATACCCGGCACGCACCTCGGGCAGCGCGAGGAAATCGCTCATCATGCGCCAGATTTTCTCGGCATAGCACGCCTGGGGTGTAAAGCCGTATCGCGCACTGGCGGCAGCATTGAGAACGCAGGTCTCCGCTCCCGGTGTAAAGCAGACGACAGGGATATCGCCAAAACAATCGTCAAACACAGCTGCCGTATTTGCGTTCTCGGCATCCGATGCCAACGTTTCGGGTAGGTTGTGGCCAAAAACCGCCGCGCAATCCGGATGATCTTCTTTCCACGCACGCAAGAGCGACACAGCCTCTTTGGCATCAGCGATGCCGGACAGATCAGAACCCAACGTCCGCAGCGCCCAACCTGTATAGAAGGTATGCACATCGATCAGGCCAGGCATGACGGTGCGGTCGCCCAGGTCAACTACCTCGTCCGCCTGGGTCAAATACGAAGCTACCTCACACTTGGTGCCAACAGCCTCAATTCGATTGCCACGGACCGCTACGAAACCTTCAAACGGCAGGTCCCCCGTACCGGTAAAGACGCTCTTAGACGTCAGGACCGTCAAACGATCAGACATCACAACCACCTACACCGGAAGCATGCCAGAGATTGCCGTTACAATCACGCCAAAGACGACCATGAAAATGAAGAACTTCCAAATGGTCTTCCACCATTGGCCAAACGAAATCCTAGCCACGGCAAGACCGGCGACCGTCATGCCCGCCACGGGGCTGATGGTGTTGATGGTCTGGTTGGCAAACTGGAGCGCGGTGACGGCCGCCTCGGGATTGAGGCCCATGAGCTCGGTCAGGGGGCCCATAACGGGCATGGTGAGCGCCGCCAGGCCAGAACTCGAGGGAACCAGCAAAGAGAGCAGGCCAAGGACGATATACATAAACGTGGTGTAGACGGCGGCGGGTGCACCGGCGAGCGCGGTAGCGAGCGCCTGGAGGATGGTGTCGATGATCATGCCGCCCTCGGCGATGACCAGAATACCGCGAGCGATACCGATAACGATGGCAGCGTACGCAAAGTCGGCGAGACCCTTAACGAACTCCTCTGCGATCGTCTGCTGGTCAAGACCGCCCAGGATACCGGCAAGCAAGCCCATGCCAAGGAACACGGCGGAAATCTCATTCATGTACCAGCCCTGGGTAACAAGGCCCCAGACGATAATGCCCATACCGCAAGCAAAATCGATAAGCACGAGCTTCTGACGGATAGTGAACTCTTCCTCGATGGAGGCATCGGTCACGGAAAACTCAATACGTTTGAGCTTATCGTCCTCGTACACAATGGACGACTCGGGGTTTTTCTTGACGCGCATGGCGTAGCGCATGGCCCATGCGATACCGACGGCAGTGAAGATGACCCAAGAAACGGCGCGCAGCCACAGTTGCGGATTACCCTCGATGCCAATGATGCCTTGGGCGATCAAAACATTAAACGGGTCGATGGTCGAAGCACAATATCCCAGGTTAGGACCAAGGAAGCAGATGATGAATGCCGTCATCGAGTCATAACCGATACCCATCATGATGGGAATGAAGATGGCATAGAACGGCAGGGCTTCCTCAGACATACCAAACGTAGTGCCGCAAATGGACAGCAATGTCATCGTGATGGGGATGATGAGGATGTCCTTGTTCTTGAGCTTTTTAATCACACGGCTCATGCCGGCATTCAAAGCGTTGGTCTTGGTGATGATTGCGAACGATCCGCCAATCAATAAGACGAACGCAACGACGTCGGCAGCCTCTTGGATACCCTTGGTGGGCGCTTGCAGAACCGCGAAGATATCCTGGCCCAGATTGATGGTCTCGCCGGTCTCGGAATCGGTGTAGTTCTTATCGACCTGTTCATAGGTTCCAGCAACGGCGACTTCACGCTCGCCCGCCGCTGTCGAAATCGTCTTGCGCTGATACTGACCAGAGGGAACGATCCAAGTCAGGACCGCAAAGACAACGATCAGCAAGAACATGATCGTATAGACATGCGGTAATTTGAACTTAAAACGTCTGTTTGTCTTCTTCGCCTTCGTATCTGACATAGATACCTCCAAAGAACTCGAGACTGCATCGCATCTCGCTTCAACGTTTGCACAATGCAAACGTTCTATGACGTCCCATAGATTACCAGCAGCTTTTTCCTTCATCAAGATAATTTCAAACTGATTGCCGCAACGCGGTTGAACGGTTGCGTTTGCGCCGTGAACGGTATGGAAACGCCCGGTGAGATGATCTACCGGGCGCTTCCACTCGCAATGTCCTAGATGTCAAAAACGTAGCGAGACCCAACGATCCGCTGACGACCGATGATAAACGGCCGCCGCTGCTCATCGAAAAAGAAGACTTCCATATAAAACAAGGGTTCGCCAACGGGAACTGCCAACAGTCGAGCGACCTCGGGCGACGCGCACGCGATCTCGAGCGTGCACGGGTCGGTAAACGCGGGCGTGCGGCCCGTCCGGTTGCGCACGAACTCAAAAATGGATTGGTTAGATAGAGGTGCCGTTGATAGATAGGCGTTGTCCTCGTAAACGTATATGTTGTTCTCGAGCATGACAGGGACGCCATCGGCAGTACGCACGCGCTCAACGCAAATCAAGTCAGTTCCAACGGGAACACCAAAGAACTGCGCTTCGGTGGAATCCGCCGGCAGTATCTTTCTCGAAATGACGCACGCCCCCGGCTCCATTCCGTTAACGCGGCATGCGTCCGAAAAACTCTGGACGCCATCCTTCTGGCGAATCTTACGCTTGAGCTTGGGGGCATTGACAAACGTGCCTTTCCCCTGCCGCTTCGTTAGATAGCCCTGCTGGACGAGCTCCTCAATAGCGCGTCGCACGGTAACGCGGCCAACTTTATAGCTCTCAGCCAATTCGAATTCGTTGGGTATCCGCGCGCCCGCCTTGTAGGCACCGGAGTTGATTTCGTTTTTGATGATATCAATAACCTGTTGGTACAGCGGTATCGCTGCTTTACCGTCAGTTAGCCCTTCAGTCGGTGGCATATACCCTCTCCAAGCACAATTAAGTCTAAAACGGGCTTAAGGGCATTCAGCAAGTCCTTAAGCCCGCATTAGCTTAAAGTATGCTAGGTGCCGCACCAAAATGTCGGATATTTACTCATCAGACCCGAAAAACGCGCAACTACCTCACTCCTAAGAAAGCGCGAGCAGCTCCGGCAGCTGGTCGATAATCTTGTCCGCGGCATCCTGGCTAAAGCCAAAGCGCTCCTCGCGCTTGGCAATGACTGTCAGGCCGGCTCGCTTGCCGGCAGTGATGCCAGGCACCGAATCCTCAACGCAGCAGCAGCGATTCGCGGGCAGCCCCAGCAGGTCCAGCGCATGCAGGTAGATGTCGGGCTCGGGCTTGCTCTCCTTAAACTGCTCGCCGCTCACCACATACTCAAAGGCATCCGACAGCCCGCATGCGTTGAGCACTTCCTCGATGCTATCCATGGGAGACGAGCTGGCAAGCGCCACGCGAACGCCGCGGCGCGGCAGCTCTCGAATCGTATCCACGGCGCCTGGGTTAATCAAAGCCTGATAGTCGCGCGGACGCTTATGCGCCCATTCGTCCCAACGGGTCAACGCTTCCTCGCCAGTTAAATGCCCCTTACCGGCGCGCTCAAACCAATCGACCAGCATACGCAGGAAGAACTGATGCGAGGTACCAACCTGCCCGTTCAACTCATCTTGAGTCAGGTTAAGCCCAAGCTCCTTGGCAAACGCGGCGGTCTCGCCCAGGTAGTAATACTCGGTATCGACAATCACGCCGTCCATGTCAAAGATCACGGCGTCGAACGGAAATGCGGACACGGCACCCTCCCTAACAAAAGGACGCCCGCGAGTAGGCGCCCGAACCATGCATTAATCGGCGATTCTAACCCAGTAGCTTATCCAGCGCCACCGCAATACCATCTTCGTTGTTATTGGCGGTCACCATCTGGGCCACGGCCTTAACCTCATCGATGGCGTTTCCCATGGCAACACCGGTGCCGGCCCACTCAATCATAGACTTGTCGTTCTGGCCGTCGCCAAACGATACGACCTCGCTGGCATCGATGCCGAGCTTGGGCAGGGCACCCTCGAGCGCGCGGGCCTTGTCGATACCGGGCGCCGTGTACTCAAAGTACCAGTCGGCCGTAAACATGCCCGAAAGCGTCTGGGTAAAGGGCGCATACATCTCCTCGTAATGCGCCTGCAGGTAGGCCGGATCGCCCGCCGTCAGCAGCTTGTCCACGGGATAAGCATCAGCAACCTCATGCAGGCTCTCCACCTCGCGGATCTTAAGATCGCACGCATCGCGCTCATACTTGACGATATTCTTCTGCGAGCCGTCAGGCAGCGTGATCATGCAATGGTACGAGTCCTCGACATGCAAATCACGACCGAGCGAAATCATAGGAATCACGTCAAAATTACGCAGGTGATCAATCAGACGGTGCAGCTCGTCAGCCGGCATGGCCTGGTCAAAAAGGACCTCATCGGTCTGAGCGTCGACCACATGCGCGCCATTAAAGGCAACCAGCAGACCGTCATGGTTTTGAAGGTCGAGCTCCTGCGCCAAGGCGTGCAGTCCCCATGCGGGACGGCCCGAAGCCAAGATGAGCTTAATGCCCGACTCCTGCGCCGCGAGCAGCTTCTCGCGCGTACGCGGGCTAATCACTTTCTGGTCGTTGGTGAGCGTACCGTCGATATCCATTGCGATGGCTTTAATTGCCATATGTGCCTCCTTGCATCGTTTTTATCGCGCACTATCTTATCCGAGCCGGGGCACGTTCGCACAGCGCGCGTATGACGGTTGCAAAACCACCCCATTTGAAACAAAGGCAAAAAAGTACTTGCAAAGACGCGTTCCGACATATAAGTTGATAAAAGACCGCCGTTGCGGTTTTAAGTAGATCGAGCATATGAAGTTTGAGTTTTAGCGTGTAAGAGAAGGAAGATCGGCAAAGTACGACCCCAAACGCAATGACAACTTAATGAGGTAACTGCCACATGTGAGGCACCCAGGGCATTGCTGTCTCGATTTTGAGCACGATGCCTTCCGCCTTGCGTGGGCCGTTCCATCCCGCCCCTGCAGCAACTGCCTCACGGGCTCATTGAAAACCGCATAGCACCCCAACGTCAGCACATCATCCACGGCAAGCACATCACTCACGACAACCAACACATCAACAAACAGCACGAACATCAACCGATTGGAGAAGCTATGACAAACCACCACGCTGAAGACGGCGATAAGAAAAGCATTCTGGATGCCCGAATTGAGCGAGCATATGCAAACGAATATGACGCCGCCTTTGCCGCCGCGACCATCAAGAACTACGCGTCGCTACCGCTCGCGACGATCTTGGCCGACCAGCCTCAACTGCTGAAGCGCTGCACAAAGATCATGGGCGACCCCGACATTCGCAAGCTGACAGACCCCTATGCCCCAAAACGCGACAACGATTCGTACGTTCTTACCGTAGGCTGCCTAGCCCATATGCTTACGGCGCTCGACACGAAACTCAAGCTCGAATGGGAACCCGACGAGCGTCATGAACTCGAAAGCAAGCGGGACACCCTGCGCACCGCACTGTTCCTTCCGTTGGACGGCCTCAAGCGCTGCAACGTCGAGCTCAATACACAGGCGCGGCAAAAGCCGGGGACCACGGGGCAGAAAACTCCAAGACCCCATGCGGCCATCGTCGACCGCAACCGATATAACCGCATGACCGCGCACTTTTCCGCCGAGGGAGCAGCCATAAGGACGCTGATCGACCTGCTGTGCCTCCTGAGCATCAACGAGCTATTTGAGGGCTATCTCGCCCTTGTTCCCGCGACGGCACCCAAGTCGGTAGCAAAGATCATCGAGACCTGCAGACGCCAGTTTGAGCGCCATCGCAATGGCAGCGAGATGAACGCCAGCATCGCGCAGTACTACGCGGCTCATTACAAAAATGACGGATGTGCCCCTGTCGAGCATCAGCTGCGACTCGCCTACACCACGCCCACCGCAACGCTCCATCGCTTTGGAGCCCTTGGCGCTTGCGAGCCGCACGAACAGGCAGCCTGCCCCACAACCGAGCTCGATCTCAGGCTCGGACGAACCCTGTAGCCCGCCAGCCCCTCCACGGGCAACAATCCCATTCCACAACACAACCAACAGAAAGGAGTCCTCATGGACACCAATCATTCCCCCATCATCAGCCCCCTCACCATGCGTGAATCCGCCCGAGGTATCACGCTCACCAGCATTTACGATGAGATGCTCGCCCGTCGCGAGCTCTCCGTCATGGGAAACATCGAAACCCCGATGGCCCACGACCTATGCCAGCAGATCCGCCTGCTCGATGCCACCGACCCCAGCCGCCCCATCACCATATTTGTCGCCAGCGCCGGCGGAAGCGTGCGATCGGGTCTTGCGATCTATGACGCCATGCGCCTCGCATCGTGCCCCATCCGCACCGTCTGCCTGGAATTCGCCGCGTCCATGGGCGCCGTGATCTTTATGGGCGGCGACGATCGCCGTATGGCGCCCCATGCAGAGCTCATGATTCACGACCCGCTGATCCCCCAGGGGGCAGGCGGCTCGGCACTTGCGCTGCAGGAAACCAGCCGGCGTCTCATGCAGACCCGCAAGACCCTCACGCAAATCCTCTCGGACCGCAGCGGCCTCACGCCCAAGCGCATCCAGTCCCTCACTGCAAAAGACACCTAGCTTTCGGCCAAGCGCGCCGTCGAGCTCGGCTTTGCCCACGAAATCCTCTCGACCACCAAGGAGATCGCCCATGTCTAACCTCGCCAGCCGCCTCGCCGCATCTGAGCCCGCATCGTCCGCCATCCTCGCCAAGGATCGAACGCTTTCCTGCGACACCCGCCAAACGGGACTCAACAACAACGCACTTGTGATCGGCCCCTCGGGAGCCGGCAAGACCAGAAACGTCCTCAAGCCCAACCTGCTGCAAATGAACGCAAGCTACATCGTGCTCGACACCAAAGGCACGCTCTGTCGCGAAGTGGGACCCGTGCTGGCAGCCCACGGCTACCGCGTGCAATGTCTCAACTTCGCCGACCTCAACACCGTCCCGGCCCTTGCGCCCGGCATCGAGCGCTGCGGCTACAACCCCCTGAGGCACATTCGCCGCAAGGCGGACGGCAGGCCCAACCAGCAGGACATCCTCTCGGTGGCAAAGGCCATCTGCCCCATCGAGGACAACAACCAGCCTTTTTGGGATCATGCGGCGGCAAACCTGCTGTCGTGTCTTATCGCCTACGTCACCGAACAGCTGCCCGCCGACGAGCAGACGATCAGCTCGGTCATCAAGCTGATCGAGCACCTGCAGGACGGTGCCACGGGTCGATTGTTTGACGACCTGATCACGACCGACCCTCAAAGCTATGCCCTCTCGCTATGGCGGCGCTACGCCATTACGCAAAATGCCGAGCGCATGCACGCGAGCATCGTCGGCATCCTTGCCGAAAAGGTCATGTGTCTGGGGTTCGACGGTGCGGCACAGCTCTATCGTGAGTGCCATCAGGTGGACTTCGCTTCCATGGGACACACCCCCTGCGCCCTGTTTGTAACCGTGAGCGATATTGACCGCAATCTCGATCCGCTGACCGGTCTCTTTATTTCGCAGGCGTTTATGGGCCTCATTCGTGAGGCCGATAGGCAGCCCGGCGGCAGCCTGCCCGTGCCCGTGCGCTTTATGCTCGATGACTTCGCAAATCTGCAGATCCCCCAGATCGACAACGTGCTCTCGATTATCCGAAGCCGCAACATCTGGGCAACGCTGCTGCTGCAGTCGACCAACCAGCTCGATGCGCTCTATGGCGAGGCACGCGCACGCTCCATCATGGGCAACTGCGACACGCATCTGGTGTTGGCGTTCCAGGATCCCGAGAGTGCCCGGGTGTTTTCCGACCGCGCCGACGCGCTGCCCAGCACGCTCATGGCGACGCCGATCGATCGCTCGTGGCTCTTTGTACGCGGTCGCACTCCCGAACAGGTCGAGCGCTTTAGGCTCGAAGACCATCCGCTCTACGGGGAGCTGCCCGAGGCGCAGCGAGGCCATGCGGAGGCCGAGATCTAGGCGCAGGGTTCTCGCAGCGCGCGGCACCCCGGCGATGTTCCACAAAGGCCGTGCGCCCCGGGACCACGGCAAAGCAAAGGGGCCCGCATCCGATAGGATACGGGCCCCTGACTATAAGGCGTGATGCGTTAACAGCAGCGACTACTTACGGTGAGCGCGGTAGAACTCAATGAGTGCCTGGGTCGAAGCGTCCTGCTCGGCCTTGGCGGCGTCGTCGTGGAAGGCCGGGGTAATCTGCTTGGCAAGCTGCTTGCCCAGCTCAACGCCCCACTGGTCGTAGGAGTCGATGCCCCAGACCGTGCCCTCGACAAACGTGATGTGTTCGTACAGGGCGATGAGCTCACCGAGCGCGAACGGGGTCAGCGTGTCGCCAAAGATCGAGGTCGTCGGGCGGTTGCCCTCAAAGCAACGGGCCGGGACGATCTGCTCGGGCGTGCCCTCGGCACGAACCTCGTCGGCCGTCTTGCCAAAGGCGAGCGCCTTGGTCTGGGCCAGGAAGTTGCCCAGGAACAGCTCATGCACGTCCTGGCCGCTATCGGTCGCAGGGTTGGCAGTGTTGGCGAAAGCGATAAAGTCAGCCGGAACCACCACAGTGCCCTGGTGCAGCAGCTGGTAGAAGGCATGCTGGCCGTTGGTGCCGGGCTCGCCCCAGAAGATCTCACCGGTGTCGGAGGTCACGGCGCTGCCGTCCCAGCGGACATGCTTGCCGTTGGACTCCATGGTGAGCTGCTGCAGGTAGGCCGGGAAACGATGCAGGTACTGGCAGTACGGCAGCACGGCGTGGCTCTTGGAACCGAAGAAGTTGACGTACCAGACGTTGAGCAGGCCCATCAGCGCGACGGCATTGTTCTCGAGCGGCGTGTTGCAGAAGTACTCGTCGATGGCGTGGAAGCCCTCGAGGAACTGTTGGAAGCGCTCGGGGCCGAGCACGACGATCAGCGACAGGCCCACGGCGGAGTCAACGGAATAGCGGCCGCCAACCCAGTTCCAGAAACCGAAGGCGTTGGCGGGGTCGATACCGAAGGCCTCGACCTTCTCGAGTGCGGTGGAGACGGCGACGAAGTGCTTTGCCACGGCCTCGGCGTTCTGCTCATCGGAGCCGTCGATGGCGCCCTGAGCCTTGAGCTGCTCGAGCATCCAGGTCTTGACCTCGCGGGCGTTGGTGAGGGTCTCGAGCGTGGTGAAGGTCTTGGAGACGATGATCACGAGCGTGGTCTCGGGATCCAGGCCCTTGAGCTTCTCGGCCTGGTCGTTGGGGTCGATGTTGGAGATGTAGCGGCAGTCGATACCGGCGTCGGCATAGGGACGCAGAGCCTCGTAGGCCATGACCGGGCCCAGATCGGAGCCGCCGATGCCGATGGACACCAGGTGCTCGATCTTCTTGCCGGTAACGCCCTTCCATTCACCGGAGCGCACGCGCTCGGCGAAGGCATACATGCGATCGAGAACCTCGTGCACGTCGGCGACGACGTCCTGGCCGTCGACGATGAGCTGGCCCTTCTCGCTTGCCGGGCGGCGCAGCGCGGTGTGCAGGACAGCGCGGTCCTCGGTGGTGTTGATGTGCTCGCCGGAGAACATGGCGTCGCGGCGCTCCTCGAGCTTCACCTCGCGGGCAAGATCGCACAGCAGCTTGACGGTCTCATCGGTCACCAGGTTCTTCGACAGATCGAAGTGCAGGTCACCGGCGTCAAAGCTCAGCTTGTTCACGCGCTCGGCATCGGCGGCGAACCAGGCCTTGAGGTCGATACCTTCGGCCTCGAGCTTCTCCTGATGAGCCTCGAGCGCCTTCCAAGCGGCAGTCGACGTAGCATCGATAGGTGCGGCAACAGTTGCCATAGAGTCCTCCTCAGCATACGGGCGCACGCCTCCATGCGCCCGGACATTCAGATGCCACTATTCTAGCGCAGGTCAAGACTATAATCAGCGAGCGTTGCCAATCGGCCCCCAAACGGTAACCGACCAAAAGGGGACAGGTTTATTTTGGCAGGTCAAACGCTTTACCAATCAAAAATAACCCGTCTTTTTATGCCAAATATTAGGCCGCGGCACACACGCTGCCGAGCAACTCGCGCA
>CAVEDI010000093.1:0-3513 GCA_963614405.1 Oscillospiraceae bacterium
GCCATCATCGCGGCGTCTCTGTTTGATATCGAAGATGTGCGCAAGACTGTTGCGCGCCTGACGGCCGAAGGCCGCGTGAGTCGCGTGGTCGTGTTGATAGAAGTGCTCGATCCGTCGGATATCGAGGGACTGTTTCGCGCGGGGGCGACCGAGGTCATCGCTGCGCACAGTATATGCGGCAACGGGCGCGCGGGCGAGGGAGCGGTTGATTCCGATCGGCGCATGACGATTGAGCCCGATGCTTTTGTTGATAGGGAACCCGGGGCGCCTCGCGCTACAAGAGGCCCGCGTGTTGATGATTATGGAAAAGCGGAAGCCGAGCATGGTCGGCGCCCCCGGAACCCCCTTGTATACGATGACGCTGGAGGGCCGGCACAGCATGCTGGCGACTCCCCGGCTGTAGATATGGGATACGTGCACGGCGTGAATCTGGCGGATGAACTCGACGAAGTTGAGGGCTTTGCCGGGTGCGGCGAGTTGTCGCTGATGCAGCATGAGCAGATTGCACAGAACGAGCCTGCCTTGCAGACCGAACAAGCCGCCATGCCGGCTTGGACGCAGCGTGTGGTTGCGGCGGGGGAGACGGGGACGCTGTCGCCGACGCCCGCCCCGCCGCCTCCGATGCCGCCGGCAGACGCTGCCGCTCCGCAGCATCGAGCTCCGGTCATCTGCGCCATTTCGGGTTCGGGCGGTTGCGGCAAGTCGACGATCGTTGCCACCATGGCACACACATCGTCGCTGTTGGGCTTGCGTGCCGCCGTGCTCGACCTGGACCTGATGTTTGGAAACCTTTACGACTTGTTAGGCGTCGATGCTCCGCGCGATATGGCGGCACTTATCGAGCCGTCGGCGGCGGGCGCGCTCACCGAGCCGGATATCGTAGCCACATCGATGCGCGTGGCGCCGGGCGTTACGCTCTGGGGTCCCGTCGCGGCGCCCGAGCAAGCCGAGCTCATGGCATGTCCGGTGGAGCTACTGCTTGATGTCCTGCGTCGCGAATCCGACGTGGTCTTTATCGATACCTCGGTCTTTTGGGGCGACGCCGTGGCGGCTGCGGTGGCGGCGAGCGACCGTTGCCTGGTCGTTGGCGATGCGGCGGTGTCGTCCGCGACATCGGCGTCGCGCGTCATTGAACTGGCAAGTCGAGTAGGTGTGCCGCGCACGCGCATGAGCGCCGTGTTCAACCGGTTCGGTGCGCGCGGGGCAGACGAGGACGTCGCCATGCGCTTTGAGATTGCCTGTGCGTTGAGCTCCAAGATTCGTATCGCCGATGGCGGGCAGGATCTCGCCGCGCTCATGGCGTTTGGGCGCGCTGACGAGGCAGTGGGGCAGACCAGCGCTTTTGCGACCAGCGTGCGCGAGGCCACGCGCGAGATGCTCGTGGAACTGGGATGCGCCGTCGGCCCTTGGAGCGATATGGTCGCCGACCGTGCAATGCGCACCGAACGCCCGCGTATTCGCCTTCCCTGGTCGCGCGAGGGTGATCAGCGATGAGCCTGCAAACGAGGATTAAGGCTGCTGGCGCTGCAGCGGCGGCAGCGCCTGTAGATGCGGGGCGTCGCCGCGCGGTGAAACGACGCACCAAGCGCGCCGTGATGGACCGCATGGGTTACGACGAAGTGGCGCGTATCAGCGCCTATATCGACCCGGCACTTGCCCGCTCGGAATTGCGTCCTGCGGTGGAGGCGGCGCTCAATGTTGAGGAGCCGACCGATCTCGCGACGCCCGAGCGCGAGACTATCATCGACGAGATTTTGGATGACGTGGTGGGCTTGGGGCCGTTGCAGCCGCTCATCGAGGACGACACCGTTACCGAAATCATGATCAACGGCTGCCGCTCGGCTTTCTTTGAACGCGGCGGCGTCTTGTATCCCATCGAGCATGCGTTTGAGGATGATGAGCAGATCCGGGTGCTTATCGACCGCATCATCTCGCCACTTGGCCGCCGTATCGACGAGCGCAGCCCCATCGTCAACGCCCGCCTCAAAACGGGCTATCGCGTCAACGCGGTGATTCCGCCTGTGGCGATTGACGGACCGATTCTCACCATCCGAAAGTTCTCGGACCGCATCTGCTCGCTGGACGAGCTTGTGGGGCTGGGGTCGCTGCCGCTTTGGTATGCGCAGCTGTTGTCGTGCGCGGTGTCGCTGCGACAGGACCTGGCGGTTGCGGGAGGCACGGGATCTGGTAAGACCACCCTGCTCAACGCGTTGTCATGTGAGATTTCCATCGGCGAGCGCATCGTGACGATCGAGGACTCTGCCGAGCTCAAGTTTGCGCATCATCCACACGTGGTGCGCCTAGAGGCGCGCGAGGCTTCAATTGAGGGCGAGGGCGCGGTGACAATCCGCGACCTGGTGACCAATGCCCTGCGCATGCGCCCCGACCGCATCGTGGTGGGTGAGGTGCGCGGTGCTGAGTGCTGCGACATGTTGCAGGCCATGAACACGGGCCACGACGGGTCGCTCACCACACTTCATGCGGGCTCAGAACAGGAGACCGTGGTGCGTCTGACGTTGCTTGCACGTTATGGCATCGATCTGCCGAGCGAGCTCATCGAGGAGCAGATTGCCATGGCGCTCGACGGCATCGTGATGTCCGAGCGCCACGCCGATGGCAGGCGCTTCGTCTCCTCGTATTCGGGGGTGCGTCGCGCCGCGTCGGGCGGCGTAGAGCTCGAGCGCTATGTGACTTTCGATGCCGCCGAGCGCACCTGGACGCTTGACCGCGAGCCGCCGTTTATTGCAGAAGGCCTGCGGTCGGGGACGCTCACACAAGAGGAGGTGGACGAATGGAGGTCGCTGTGCCCCTCGTCGTAGGGGGTTTGGCAGGGTTTTCTGTTGCGACGGCGTGCGGGGCGGAACCTCGTGTGCCGCAGGTGCCGCCGGCGGAGCTGGCGCGTCAGGCGCTCGAGACGGCGGCAGAGAAGCTGCCGCGTGAGCTGGTGGAAAACGATCTGCTGAAAAAGATCGCCCGTTCGTGGGCATCGCTGGCTCCGGCGCATCGCCTTGGCCTCGTGATCGAAGATGCTTCGGGGCGTTTGGCGTTTCTGCTGCTATCGAGCGGTGTCTGCTGCGTTTTACTAACGATGGTGTCGTTATCGCCCCTCGGATTTGCCTTGGGACTTGTTGCTCCGATTGCCGCTGGCGCCGCTCGGGATGGCTTTGAGAGCCGGCGCGAGCAACACGATGCAGAAGAGGCCATGCCCGAGGCGTTTACCGCACTTTCCATGTCGCTTGCCTCGGGACATTCGCTGGCCCAGGGCATGCGCTTTGTGGGCGCTCATGCGCAAGAGCCGGTGCATACCGAGTTTTTGCGGGTGGCGGCGGCGATCGATTGCGGCATCTCGGCGACCGATGCGCTCGATGACTTGCTCGTGCGCATCGACGCCCCCGGTCTTTCGCTTGTGACCTTGGCGCTTAAGGTGTCACAGCGCACCGGCGCTCCGCTTGCCGACTTACTGTCCGAGGCGTCGAGCATGGTGGGGGAGCGCATTGAGCTCAAGCGCCGCCT
>CAVEDI010000094.1:0-8297 GCA_963614405.1 Oscillospiraceae bacterium
TGCGCATGGCCATTATCAAGCGCCGTGATCTCCAGACGATCGGCGTTCTCGACCGGCGCCGGCAACTCATCGGCGGCAATCGCAAGCTCGCAGATGGACTGCGACGGAATGGCATTGCTCGCCTCGGAGCCGCTCCACGACACGATGCGCCCGCCGTCGATCTTGGGGCTCACGAACGTCGCCCCAAACTGGCCCTTCTCGGCATTGCAGACCGGGAACTCGGCATCGGGCGTAAACAAAAAGTCGGGGTCTGCGTGATTTTCCAGATAATGGTGAACGTCGGACATGCCCACTTCCTCATCGCAGCCCAGCAGCGCGCGGAAGGTATAGCGCGGCACAATGCCGTGCTTGAGCAGGTAGGCACCGGCGTAGAGCGACAACACCGCCGGACTCTTGTCATCAATCACGCCACGGCCGAGCAGCCAGCCCTCGCGACGCTCCATCGCAAACGGGTCGGTGTTCCAGCCGGGGCCGGCGGGCACCACGTCCACGTGGCAGATGGTCGCGAGCTGCTTGTCGCCGCGACCCGGGATATCGGCAATGCCCACATAGCCCTCGTCGTCGCTCGTCTGGTAGCCGAGCTTTTGCGCAATGCCGAGCGCGCAATCGAGCGCATCACGAACCGGGCGGCCAAACGGCGCGCTAGGCTCCGCATCGGCAGCAACGGCTACGGACGGATAACTCACCAGCTGCTCGATATCGGCGACGACATCCTCCCAGACCTCGTCGACATACTCAGCGACGCTCTGCTCCACCTGATTCATGGACTGCCTCCTTACCAATGAGCGACGGGTACGCCCGCCCCTCACATCAAGTACTTATATAGCGAAAAGTTTAGCAAGCTCGGCCACCGAGTGCACCACTGCATCGGCACCCGCCGCCTCGTGCTCGCCCGGCGCCGCCGCGCCCGAATAGATACCGATGCACGGTACGCCCATTGCGTGCGCGCCCTCCACATCGTTGAAGCGATCGCCGATCATCACGGCATCGCCCGCCGTCATACCGAGCTCTGCCAGGGCATCGCGGACCGAATCGGCCTTGGTCTCGCGCCCCTGCAGCGGATTCATGCCAGCCACCGCCTCAAACTGAGAAAGACCCAGCTCATGCACCATGTCGATACACTTCGCCTCCACGCGCGACGTCGCCACGGCCAAACGCTTACCCTGAGCGGCCAACCCATCCAGCAGCTCGGGGATCCCATCGAACACGGGGTACTCTTCCGGTCCCAGCTCATCAAAAAAGGCGCGGTACTCGTCGGCCACCACAAGCGACTCCTCGCGCGAGAAGCCGTAAAAGTCGTGAAAGCTCTTCCACAGGGGCGGCCCGATCATACGGCGCAGGTCACCCATCTGCGCTTCCGAAAACCCGCGTGCGGCCAGCGTCTTGCGCGTCGAGGTCATCACCGCCCGACCCGTATCGGCCACCGTGCCATCAAAATCAAACAGCACGACCGGCCGCCTGCTTATCTCCAGTGCCTCCATCGGCATCCCTCTTCCCCAGTTGACGATTTCCACACCGACACTTCAAACTGTTGACTATTCAACAATTTAACCTAGCAATGTAGAGCAAATCCACTATACTTGTCGCACTTTGCTCTCAGAAGGCGGCGCCGTCGCGCCCCAACGAAAGGTGCAATTATGTCTTTTGCCATCATAACCGACTCCACGTCGGACATCTCCCCCGCCCGCGCCCAAGAGCTCGGCATTTACGTGATTCCGCTGCATGTGATTATCGAGGGCGAGGACCTGCTCGACCAGGTGCAGATTACCGCCCAAGAGTACGTCGCCCGCATGGCCGGCTCCGAGCAGCTGCCGCACACCTCGCAGCCGAGTGCTGGCGAGTTCAAGGAACTCTTTGACCGCGTGCGCGCCGACGGCCACGATAGCGCCATCTTTATCTCGCTGTGCAGCGAGTGGTCCGCCTGCTATGCCAACGCCAGCCTGACGGCCGAAACGCACGAGCTCGACGTGCGCTGCATCGACTCGCGCACCGGCTCGGGCGCCGAGGGCCTGCTGGTGGAGTACGCGCTGGCCATGCGCGAGGACGGCCGCAGCCTGGACGAGACCGAGGCGCAGATCCGCGCGACGCTGCCCGACGCCCACCTGCTGCTGATTCCCCGCACGCTCGAGAATCTCGTTAAGAACGGCCGCGCGCCCAAGCTCGCCGGCCAGCTCACGCAAATGCTCAACATTCGCCTAGCCGTTTCGCCGGAGTGGAAATCGGGCGAGATCAAGGCCATAAAAAAGGGCCGCGGTGCCAAGCGCATCGTTACCAACACCATGGCCGATTGCCTCGCATTTTTGGCCGAGCATCCGGGCTCCAGCGTGCGCGTGCTCACGACCGGCGCCGCCGAGGAGCAGGAGCTCGTCAACGAGGCGCTCGCGGGCCAGGACTACGTAGACGCCGGCACCGGCCCCATCGGCTGCACCATCGCCACCCATGTAGGCGTCGACGCCATCGCCATCAGCTACTGCCCCCGCTACCAGCCCATCCACTAGGGGCGCCCTTACCACTTGCGGTGGAATAGGGACTGTTTTGGCTTATTAGCCGCCAATCAATCCCTATTCCACCGCAACTTAGAAATCGGCGATCAGCCCTGCGGGCCCTGGAACAGTTCCTCATGCGAGCCCATTCTGACCAGTCGGAGCACAGGATTCGTCTTATGCGGCAAGTACAGAACGACCACATCGACCAAGCCATCGGATAGATGGAAATCGATGTGGCCGTTGTAATTGCCACCCGGGTTTGAAAGCTCATGGGCGCCATATTCCGCGGGAAGCGAGCCGTGAGCTGCAAGCTCTGCGACTGCCGCCTTAAACTCGGTTTTTAGCTGCGGATGGATACGCATCGTCCGTTTGTAATCCGCCTTAAACTGAGCCTCGACTTTAATCTCAAACATCGCTAGTCCTCATCGAGGAACGATATAAGCTCATCAGCGTTATTGAATGACGGGCTGTCGTCTGGCAGAATCCCCAACTCATGAGCCTCGGCAATCACCATGGCGCGCCTCGTCGCCTCGTTGGGCACCTCCGCCCTTCCTACAATCTCAAAAGGAATCTTTCGCTGATTTACCAGCTGCCGAACGGCAAGATTGAGATAGGAATTGAGGCTGAGGCCGACCGAATCCAAGAACTCAGTCGCCTGCTCCTTGAGCTCCTCTTCGATTCGAACCGTCGTAGGCTTAACTGTTGCTGTAGACATTTGCGACCTCCTCGCCCTCGTCTTTTACACCAGTATACCCAGTTTAGATGGCAGACTGATGTTAAATAGCATCAATCTGCCGTTCTCATTACTACAACGACAGGCACCTCGCCCTACATCAGCCCGCTGAGCGCAATGTCGACGGCCTCGTTGAGGTCGTCGGTGATGTGCACCAGCTCCGGATCGAGCGGGCTGATCATACCGGCGTCCATCACCGGACCGTTAAGCCAGTCGAATAGGCCCTGCCAGTACTCGCTGCCTACCAGCACAAGCGGCATGCGCTTGACCTTGTGCGTTTGCACCAGCGTGAGCACCTCAAACATCTCGTCGAGCGTGCCAAACCCGCCGGGAAACACAATAGCGCCCGAGCTGTATTTGACGAACATGGTCTTGCGCACAAAGAAGTAGCGGAAGTCCATACCGAGGTTCACGTATTTGTTGAGCCCCTGCTCGTGCGGCAGCTCAATGCCCAAACCAACTGACTTGCCGTTGACGCTCGCCGCTCCCTTGTTGGCCGCTTCCATGATGCCGGGGCCGTCACCGGTGATAACCGCCACGCCGCGCTGGGCAATCTTACGCCCGACAGTGCGCGCCGCCTTGTAGAGCGTATCGGTCTTGGGCGTGCGGGCGCTACCGAAGATGGTCACCGCAGGTCCGAGCTCGGCAAGCGCGCCAAAGCCGTCGACAAACTCGGCCTGGATGCGCAGTACGCGCCACGGATCGGCATGCAACCAGTCGGTCGACTCCTCGGGCGCCAGCAGGTTAGCGTACGTATTGTCCTTAGGAATCATCGGGCCGCGCATGACCACGGGGCCGCGGCGGTACGTCTCGTCGTAGGAAGGCTCGCCCTCGACATTCTCGTTCTTAATCATGGGTACTCCTATCGAGAAAAAGAAAAACGGGCGGGGTCGACGCCATGCGCCAAACACCCGCCCGAACATCAACTATTCGGTATGGTACCCACGATGTATCAAGTGCTTGCAAGCTATCGGTTAGCGGTCGCGCAACCGACGCCGGCGAATGCGATGCCCGGCGACGGCTGCGCGCGGTCGATTGGCACGCGGTCTCGACATCGCGCGAGTGCCTGCAAGCGCCCGCGCCGCCCTTAGTAATCCACCGCGGCAGGGCTATTCATCCAATCGCTCACGAATGCACCATAGCGACCCTCGATAATGGCCTGGCGAGCACGCTGCATAAGGTTGAGCAGGTAGTAGATGTTGTGCATCGAAAGCAGGATGCCGCCGAGCATCTCCTTCTGCGTGACCATGTGGCGAATGAGCGCGCGGCTGTAGCCGCCCGTGCACACCGGGCAGGTGCAGGTGGGGTCGATGGGGCCGTCGTCGTGCGCAAAACGCGCGTTGCGGAAGTTAAGGCGACCTTCACTGGAGAATGCCGTGCCCATGCGGCCGGTGCGCGTCGGCAGCACGCAGTCGAACATATCGATGCCCACGCCCACGCCGCGCACGAGCGTCGTCGGGTTGCCGACGCCCATCAGGTAGCGCGGCTTGTGCTTGGGCATGTACTCGCTCACAAGCGGCGCCAGGGTCTCGAACATGGTCTCGTGGTCCTCGCCCACCGAGTAGCCGCCGATGCCGTAACCGGGGAAGTCGCCGCACTCCTCCAGATGGCGCAGAGAGCGCAGGCGCAGATCCAGATGCATGCCGCCCTGGACGATGCCAAAGAGCGCCTGGTCATCGCGGGTGTGAGCCTTGTAGCAGCGCTCGGCCCACATGCTCGACAGCTCCACCGCGCGCTCAACGTAGGCGCGCGTGGCGGGATAGCCCGGGCACTGGTCCAGCTGCATGCAGATGTCGGAGCCGAGCTTCATGGCGATTTCCATGTTGTCCTCGGGCGTCCAGAACACGTGGCGGCCGTCGTAGTCGTTGACGATAAAGCGCACGCCCTCGTCGGTGAGCTTGACGGCGTCGTTGTGGCTGAACACCTGGAAACCGCCCGAGTCGGTGAGGATAGGACCGTGCCAGTTCATAAACTTGTGCAGGCCGCCCAGCTCGGCGATAGTGTCCTCGCCGGGACGCATGGACAGATGATAGGTGTTGGCAAGCACGATCTGGGCGCCGAGCTGTTTGACGGTCTCGGTGGGGATGCCCTTGACGTTTGCCTTGGTGCCCACGGGCATAAAGATCGGCGTCTCGATGTCGCCGTGCGGGGTGTGCAGCACGCCGGCACGCGCATGCGTCGTCGGATCCTCGGCGATCAGGTCGAATTTAAAAAGGCTCTGGTCCATAAACTGGAACTCCTTGGTTGCGGTTCATACGCAAACCATTATACGGGCAACCCGCAAGAAGCACCGACTCGACAGAAACTAGTGCATTAGGATCAGGTTCCCGAGCTAGTCGTTGGGGACGTTCTTAAACGACTGGTCGTTGGGGACGGTCTTCAGCGCCACCTTGCAAAGGAGTGTCCCAATCTGCCGGCACTTAGGGACTGTCCCCAAGCGCCGGCAGATAAAGAACGTCCCCAATGACTATTGACGGCCAAGGCAACGCCGATGTTATGGCACCGACAGCGAAAACCCGCCAGAGCGAGCAAGGTGCCTTGAAACGAGGCGGCATTGACCTTCTGGTCATGCCGCCGAAGTTGAAAGGCAGATTGCCGCTCTGGCGGGTTTGCAGCGTCAACTAGTTACGCGGTTTGGTAAAACCGCGTAACCCCTAAGGCCGCTGGCCCATGCCACCCTCGAGGGTGACGGTCTCGCCGTTCATGTACTTAAAGTCGGGACCGCAGAGCTGAACGACAACGCGGCCGATCTCCTTCTCGACGTCGCCGTAGTGACCCGCCGGCGGCATGTGGACGTTGGCCTTGAACGCCTCGGGATAGGCATCCTGGAAGTTCTCGAGCGCAGCGGTCCAAGCAAGCGGGCACACGATGTTGACGTTGATGCCGTCCTTGCCCCACTCG
Organism: Oscillospiraceae bacterium; assembly: GCA_963614405.1. Taxonomy (GTDB): domain Bacteria; phylum Actinomycetota; class Coriobacteriia; order Coriobacteriales; family Coriobacteriaceae; genus Collinsella. The sequence continues at coordinate 6,121 of CAVEDI010000094.1, forward strand.
TTGGCGGCAACGCGGGTCAGGCCGCGGATGCCCTCCTTGGCGGCGGCATAGCTGCACTGGCCATAATTGCCAAACAGGCCGGCGCCCGAAGCGAAGTTGACCACGGAGCCCTTGGTCTCCTTCAGGTGCGGATAGGCCTTCTGCATGTACAGGTAGGTGGCATACAGGCCAGAGTAAATGGCCAGGTTGAACTGATCCATGGTGTGATCGGCGATGGTCACGCCCGAGGCGCTGGCCTGAGCATTGTTGACGACGGCGTCGATGCGGCCGAACTCCTCAATGGCCTTGTCGATGACGTTCTGGACGACGGCCTCGTTGTCCTGACCAGCCGAGACATCGGCCTGAACAGGCAGAACCTTGACGCCGTACTCGGCCTCGAGAGACTCCTTGGCGGCCTCGAGCTTGGCGACGTTGCGGCCGGTGATGACGAGGTTCGCGCCCTCCTTGGCAAATGCGATATCGATGCCGTAGCCGATGGAGCCAGCGGAACCGTCCTTAAGCGTGGCCTTGCCGCCGCCGGTGACGATCACGGTCTTACCAGTGAAAAGTCCCATACAAAGTCCTTTCAAATCGCGACGGGCACGCCCGCCGACTGCGCGCATCCAACTTCACGCGCCAAAAGCTGAAATGCAACTTTAGCTTCTTCAAGTGAAAAATAAAGCCCATGGCAGGCGAACGGCACCACGTCGTTCGGCGAAGGGATTGTCAAGTACAAACTGAATAAAGCGATCGAGTTATTGCTATCAGATCGAGCCATCGAACACGTTTTGAAACTTTGCTGCGGCGCGCGGGATGTCGGCGCGAGACTTTATCATAGGGTGACAAACAACGATGAGGAGCACATGCCTATGACAGACGAGCTGGACCCCCAGACTCAACAGCATATTGATGATTCCGCAGACGTCACCGCAGATACTGACGCTGTGACCTGCGATGGTATCGACATCGACGACCCCATCTTGAACGAAAGCGCTACGGCGGAAACCCCCGAAACAGAAAACGCCGATGAGCAAAACGACGATGCGCCCGCTCAGGACGACGCCCCTGTACAGGACGACGCCCCGCAAGCAGCGGGCCCCATCGAGGTGTCTTCGGAAGAAGAGCTCGATGCCGTCATGGACTCCATGATGGATGCTGTCAAAGCGATGAAAAACGCCGTCGCCGATGCCGATATTGATGCCGAGGAAGAGGAGGCCGCCGTGGCGGCCTCGACCTTTGTGCCCGGCGAGACTCCGGTTGCCGACCAGGGCAGCACCATGCCCTCGTTTCTGCAGCTCGAGCACCCCACGATTGGCGCCGATGCGGTCGATCCGCACGCAGCAGGCTTTTCTGTGGTCGAGGGCGGTACCGGCAATATCGCCGCGCCGCAGGTTGCCGATGCGGACGCTGCCGACACCGCTCGCCCGACCGCCCCGCACTCCCCCGCCGCGAGCCGCGATCTGGGGACCGCTGTCTCGAACACTGCGAACGCCGTGGGCACCTTTATCGCCCAGGGCGCCTCGGCCATGCGCGAGATGAACGCCGCGAAAAAGGCACTTGCCGATGCCCGCGCCCACCTGGCCGAACTTGAGCAGCGCATTGCCGATCAGGCCGAGGAACTCGAGACGCGCCAGGATATCGCAGGCCGCTACGACCAGATCGTCGCCGACCAGCGCCAGGCGATCGCCACGGCGCAAAAGACCGCTGCGGCAACCGAAATCGATCGCGATGTCCATGCTTCCAAAGTAGCAGAGCTCAAGGGTCAGCTCGAACAAATGAAGACAGAGGATGACGCGACTGAGCTCCGCCTGAAGGCCGCGCTCGACGCCGTGGAGGCCCGCGAGGCGAGCTCTCGCGAGACCGGCAACCGCCTCGTTCGACGTCTTGAGGATTCCAAGCGCATCCGCGACAAGGTGAAGGCCGAGCGAGACGCCGGCATTGCGGCCGCACAACAAACCGTCGACGCCACGCGCGCCCAGCTCGAGACGCTGCGCCATGAGTATGCCGAGCTGCAACGCAATCCCTCGGCAAATCCCGCCAACTATACGGTGCGCACCAGCGAGCTCTCGATGCAGATCTCCGACACGGCAGATGCCCTGCGAAAAGCCGAAGAAGATGTCCCGCGCATCACCGCCGACCTTGAGCACTCGCTTGCCGCAGCCGAGCAGGCCGTCGAACAGGCGCAGGCCCCCATCGCC
>CAVEDI010000095.1:0-4555 GCA_963614405.1 Oscillospiraceae bacterium
GTTGCAGCCCCCACAGTCGCGCCTGCCGCACCGGAGCCCGCCGCGCAGACACCTTCCGCCGCACCGGAGCCCAAGGGCACCGAGGTGACCGCTCCCATGGTCGGCGTTTTCTATGCTGCCCCGGCGCCGGGCGACGAGCCATTTGTGCACGTGGGCTCCAAGGTCAAGGCTGGCGAGACCCTTTGCATCATCGAGGCCATGAAGGTTCTCAACGAGGTGACGGCAGAGGCGGATGGCGAGGTGCTCGAGATCTGCGTGGCCGACGGCGACCTCGTGGAGTTCGGCAGCTGCCTCATGAGGATCGGATAGGTGATATCCATGAACAAAGAAGAGCTTAAAGAACTGTTGCCGCATCGCGAGCCGATGCTTTTGCTCGACGAAGCCGAGCTGGTGGGCGACGAGGCCCACGGCAAGATCACGATTACGGGCGACGAGTACTTTTTGCAGGGGCATTTTCCGGGAAACCCGGTCGTCCCCGGTGTGATTCAGTGCGAGATGCTCGCCCAAAACTGTTGCGTGCTGCTGATGGGCGATGAGGAGGCGCGCGGCGCGACGCCGTTCTACACGAGTCTGGATAAGGTGCGCTTTAAGCGTCCGGTGCGCCCGGGCGACACGGTTGATCTGGTGTGCACCATCACGCGTGCGCGCGGGCCGTTCCGCTTTGCGACGGGTACTGCGAGCGTTAACGGTGAGGTTTGCTGCCGCGCCGATATGTCTTTTGCACTCATGCACGAAAAGTAGGGAAGTTTTCATGTTCGACAAAGTGCTCATCGCCAACCGCGGCGAAGTCGCGGTCCGTGTTATCCGCGCGTGCCGCGATATGGGCATCAAGACCGTCGCCGTTTATTCCACGGCCGATGCGGACGCGTTGCACGTGCAGCTTGCCGACGAGGCGTATTGCATCGGCGGCCCGCGTCTTGCCGAGAGCTACCTCAACGACGATGCCGTGCTCACCTGTGCCGTAAAGTCAGGAGCTAAGGCAATTCATCCCGGCTATGGCTTTTTCTCCGAGAAGGCGAGCTTCGTGCGAGACTGCGACAAGTATGGCCTGGCGTTTGTCGGTCCTTCGGCCGAGGTGATCGACAGCATGGGCGACAAGGACGCCGCACGTCGAACGGCTGCTGCGGCGGGCGTGCCCATCGTGCCGGGTTGCGATCTGCTCAAAAGTCCCGAGGAGGCGACGGCCGAGGCCGAGCGCATTGGCTGCCCCGTGCTTATTAAGGCGCGTGCCGGCGGTGGCGGCCGCGGCATTCGCAAGGTCGAGCGCGTGGAAGATGCGGCAAAGGCGTTTATCGAGGCGCGTGCCGAGGGCGAGGCCGTTTTTGGCGACGGCGAGTGCTACATGGAGAAGTTTGTCGCGCCGGCGCACCATGTTGAGGTGCAGATTATGGCCGATAAGCAGGGCCATGTGTTTTCGCTCGGCGAGCGCGAGTGCTCGGTGCAGCGCCGCAACCAAAAGCTGATCGAGGAGAGCCCCGCGCCGTGCCTCGACGGACACGACGACATTCGTGCTCGCATGCACAAGGCAGCGCGTGACCTGGCTCGTGCCGTCGGCTACGAAGGAGCCGGTACCATCGAGTTCCTGTATTCGGACGACGGCAATTTCTACTTTATGGAAATGAACACGCGCTTGCAGGTGGAGCATCCGGTTACGGAGTTTGTGACCGATACCGACTTGGTCAAGTGGCAGCTGCGCGTGGCAGCCGGCCAACCTCTGCCCTTTGAGCAGGAGGACATGCCGGTCCGCAACCACGCCATGGAGTGCCGCATCAATGCCGAAACGCCGGACTTTCTGCCGTCATGTGGAACGGTCACCGCGTTGCGTGTGCCGGGTGGTCCGCGCGTGCGCTGGGATTCCGCCATGTTTACCGGTGCGACAGTTCCGCCGTACTACGACTCCATGCTCGGCAAGCTCATCGTGTGTGCGCCCACGCGTGACGGCGCCATTCGCAAGATGCGCTCGGCCCTGGGCGAGCTCGTGATTGAGGGCGTGAGCGAAAACAGCGAGCTTCAGCTCGACGTGCTGGCAAACGACGAGTTCTTGTCGGGCATGTATCACACCGATCTAATGGGGCATCTCTATGCTGATGAATAGAAAAGCGAAGACGGTCAACGTCCTCGAGGGACCGATGACCGAGTCGTGCGCCGAGTTTCCCGCGCGCCACGTGTTTATCAAGTGCCCGGAGTGCCGCCGCGTGATCGATGAGGCGCGCCTGCACGACAACCTCGAGGTCTGCCCTCGTTGCGGCAAACACTTTCGCGTGAGCGGGCGCGACCGCATGCACATGACGATTGACGAGGGCACGTTTGAGGAATGGGATGCCAGTCTGGCGCCGGAGGACTTCCTTTCGTTTCCCGGCTATGCCGACAAGCTCAAGAGCGTGAGCGAACGTTCGGGCGAGCGCGATGCCGTTGTGTGCGGCAAGGGCAAAATCTGCGGTTGCGATACGGCGCTCTTCTTTATGGACGCCAACTTTATGATGGGCTCGATGGGTTCCGTGGTGGGCGAGAAGATCTGCCGCACATTTGAGCGTGCGACCGAGCTGGGACTGCCGGTCGTTGGCTTTACCGTATCGGGTGGCGCCCGCATGCAGGAGGGCGTGACCTCGCTCATGCAGATGGCCAAGATTTCTGCGGCGGTTAGGCGCCATAGCGAGGCGGGCGGCCTGTATATCACGGTGCTCACTGACCCCACGACCGGAGGCGTAACCGCGAGCTTTGCCATGGAGGGCGATATTATCCTGGCCGAGCCCGATGCCCTGACGGCATTTGCCGGCCCGCGCGTGATCGAGCAGAACATGCACAAGCGCCTGCCCAAGGGATTCCAGCGCTCCGAGTTTTTGCTGGAGCACGGCTTTTGCGATGCCGTTGTTCCGCGTGGCGAGATTGCGCTCACGGTAGGCGAGCTGCTGGCGCTGCACGAAGGGCACGCGCCCGGCCTGGGGGCACCGCATGAGATCGTGCATACGGGTCGCCGTGGCAAAAAGCTGGGACACTTGTTCAAGCGCTCGGCCGCACCAAAAACCGCGCTCGAGATTGTCAAGCAGACCCGCTCGGCAGATCGCGCCACGGCAGGCGAGATGATCTCGCTGGGCCTGGATGGATTTGTGGAGCTGCACGGCGACCGCTACTTTGGCGACGACGCTGCTGTGGTGGCTGGCATTGGCTGGAAAGACGGACGCCCCGTAACGGTCATCGCCATCGAGCGCGGCACCACGACCAAAGAGCGCATGCGTCGCAACTTTGGTATGGCACATCCCGAGGGCTACCGCAAAGCGCGTCGCCTGATGCGCCAGGCCGAAAAGTTTGGTCGACCGGTTCTGTGCCTGGTCGATACTTCGGGCGCGTTTTGCGGCATCGGTGCCGAGGAACGCGGCCAGGGTGAGGCGATTGCCCAGAACCTCATGGAGATGAGCGGCCTTAAGACGCCGATTGTCTCGGTGGTGACAGGCGAGGGCGGCTCTGGTGGCGCGCTGGCGCTGTCCGTGGCCGACCGCATCCTGATGCTCTCGAGCTCGGCCTATTCGGTCGTGAGCCCCGAGGCCTGTGCGTCGATCCTGTGGAAGGATACCGAGCGCGCGAATGAGGCCGCCGAGGCGCTTAAGCTCACGGCCCCCGATCTGCTGGCGCTCGGCATCATTGACGGCATTGTTGACGATAAGGGCCTGTCGCATGAGGAGATCGCCGGTGCCGTCATGTCCTCGGCATTTGATGCCTTCGATGCGCTTGGGCAGCTCGACGACGCGACCCTCACAAACCTCCGCTACGAAAAGTACCGCGCAATCGGTCAGTACCGCACGATGTGACAAAGGGACAGCCCGCATGTCATATTGGGAAAGGCGTTCCATGCTACAAGTTTCTAACACCTCGTTTACAACGTCGGTTTCATCAAACGCCATGGCCGTGGTCGATTATCTGTCCAAAAGCATGATGTCGGCGCTGCCGTTTATTGTCTGCGCGGCGTTGTTCCGCACCGTCGCCGTCATTATGGGCGAAGGCATGCTGGGCCTGTGGTCTGCCGATTCCGAAATCTATCGCCTGTTCTACAGTTGGCTCTATAACGCCGGCTACTACTTTTTGCCCATCTATCTTGGTTGGGCGGCCGCCCGCCAGCTCGGTTGCTCGGAGCAGCTGGGTATGATGCTGGGCGGCGTATTGATTGCGCCCGATCTGCTCAAGCTCGTCGATGCCGCATCGACGACGGGGGCATCGATGACTTCCGTGTATGGTCTGCTTCCCGCGCCGGTCAACGATTACACGACGACTGTTATTCCAGTTCTCCTTTCGGTGCCTGTGCTATGGCGAGTGGAGTGTTTCTTTCAGCGCGTTATCCCTAGGGCCGTGGCGTTTTCGTTTGTTCCGTTTGCGACCATGCTTGTCATGGTTCCGGTTTCGCTGTGTATTACGGCACCGGCGGGCAGCTATCTGGGCATGCTGTTGGGCCAGCTTATGTTTATGCTTGGCAATTCCGGTGGCATCGTGTCGCTGCTCACGCTCATGGGGCTTGCTGCGGGCTGGGAGTTCCTAAAGATCGCCGGCGTCAGCAACGTTGTCC
>CAVEDI010000096.1:0-9428 GCA_963614405.1 Oscillospiraceae bacterium
TGCCGGCCTCGGGCGCGAACGTCAGGCCGCCCTTCTTTTCGCCGGCGACCGACTCGGCCATATCCACGCCAAACGAATCCAGGCGCTGCGACGGAATAGACACGCGAATACCCGTATCCTCCAGGCGGCGGTTGAGCCTGCCGAGCACGTCGCGAATGCAGGAGTGGTCGGTCGTGGAGAGCGAGGTCAGCGACACCTCGTCATAGCCGGTCTTTTCCAGACCCTGAATCACCGACGAGACGATCTGGTCGGCCGAGCGCTCGCGCACCGGGCGATACGTCATGCCGGCCTGACAAAAACGACAGCCGCGGGCGCAGCCGCGCAGGATCTCGATAGACAGGCGGTCGTGAACCAGCTGCGCATAGGGTACACACGACTGCGACAGCGGATTCGTGGCGCCGAAATCCTCGACGACGCGCTTGTAGACCACGGTCGGCGCATCCTTGCCCTCACGCGGCACGGTGTAGCCATGCGGCGAGCAGGGCTCGTCGTGACAAACCTCATAGAGCGACGGCACGTAGTTGCCGGCAATGGATGCAAGCTGCTCGACAATCTGCGCGCGCGGGACTCCTTCGTCACGCAGACGGCGATGCAGCTGGCAGGTCTCGAGCAGCGATTCCTCGCCCTCGCCGATGAGGATGGCATCGAAGAAGGCCGCGTACGGCTCGGGGTTGTACACCGAGGGGCCGCCGGCGATGATAATGGGGTCGTCCTCGGTGCGGTCAGCCGCTAACAGCGGAATGCCAGCGAGGTCGAGTGCCTCGAGGAAGTTCGTTACCGCCATCTCGTGCGGCACATGCAGGCCGACGATATCAAACGAAGCAACCGGCGCTGCACCCTCGAGCGAGAGCAGCGGAATGCCTGCCTCGCGCATGGCGTCACCCATATCGGGCCACGGCACATAGCCGCGCTCGCAGGAGATGCCCTCGGCCTGGTTAAGGATGTTGTAGAGGATGGCGATGCCCTGGTTGGGCAGACCGACCTCGTACACATCCGGGTAGATCAGGCAGCAACGGTAGTCGGCATCGGCCTTGGAAAGCGTGCCCCACTCGTGATCGATATAGCGGCTCGGTTTCTCGACCTTGGCGAGCAGCGGCTCAATTAAATGAAAACAGTCTTGGTATGCAACGCGCAACGGAAAACCCCTAAGCTGCGAGATCGGATGCGTCCTGGTAGGACGCCATAGGACGGGTAGCGCCCGCGACCGTGGTCACCAGATCGCGAACGCGGGAGAACGTGGCAGTGACCACCTCGTTGGCACGGCTGTAGTCGACATCGCGCTCGTAGAGCGAAACGAGCGCACGGCCCATGCCATAGGTGCCCGCGGCGGCAGTGAGCGCCTTGACGGCAAACCCAATATGCGGCGTCTGCTTGACGAGCGCGCGGGTGACCGCGCGGATCACAAGACCGCCGGCAAGCACGCCCGCGACCTCGTAGCCGCGCTCAGGCTTAATGCCGCGTCCAAAGACGGCAGCGAGCTCAAAGAGCATGCCCACCTGCGCCAGCGCCATAACGGGATAATCGGCGCCCGGCAAAAACACGAGCGCACCGGTCGCCATATTGGTGAGCGCGCACGAGGTGATGATACGGTTGGCCGCCGCGATGCGCATGAAGGCAAAGTTCGCCGCAAAAGCCGTTTCCTTGTCGGTGCGATCGAGAATCCAGCGGGCAAGCGTCTCGAGCAGATACGTCTTATCGGTTGCCGCTACCATGCCGAGCATGGGCGTGGACTCCTCGATAAACGGCACCTCCACAGCAGACTCGGCGAGCACGCACACGGGCGCGCCAGCGATCACGAGCTCCTGCACGGCACTCTCCAAGCGGTCGGAACCACACGAGAGCACCAGCACCACATCGGTATCGGTCTTTGGAGCAATTCGCTCCTCCCCCAGACGCTCGACGCGCACAATGCCCGAGGTCGTCTGCGGCACAAAGGCGTCACGCACCGTCTCGGCCAGAAAGCGCGAGGCGGACGAATCCAGATAGACCGAGACGCGCACCGGCGTATCGGAATCCTTCTTAACGGACGCGCCCATCTTAAAAGCGCGGGTCAGCTTATCTACGGGAATTTTCATAGCAAACCCCTCCAGCGGTTACGCGGCGCCCGAACGATGCCGCCATATGGATTGTACGATACCCACCGTCAACAGCTGAATCATCATCGAAGACGAACCGAAGCTAATAAACGGTAGCGGAATGCCGGTAATCGGCATCATGCCGATGCACATGCCGATGTTTTCGAAAGTCTGGAACGCCCACATGCCGACGATGCCCACGCACGAAAGACGCAAAAACAACGACTCACACTTAAAGGCGACGCGAATCGTCGAAAAGATCAACAGCACGTAGAGGCACAGGAGCAAAAAGGAACCGCAAAAGCCAAAGGTCTCGGACAGGAAGGCGAAGACGAAGTCGGTGTGGAACTCAGGCAGAAAGCCGCCGGCCGACTGCGTCGCATGGCCCAAACCTTTACCAAAGAAGCCGCCCGAGCCAACGGCGATAAGCGACTGCTGCAGGTTGTAGGCATCATCCGAATCGGCATTATCGGGGTCGATAAAGACCGTCAGACGGTTCATCTGATACTGCTTGATGAGCACATCGTGGCCGAGCAACGAATCAAAGACCGAATCGAGCGCCAGGACGAGGGCCACCAGGCCCACGAGCAGGGCCAGGGTCGACAGCACCCATTCGCGGCGCGCACCGCTCATACAAATGACGATGGCGCCCGAAACCAGCACGACCAGGCCCGAGCCCAGGTCACCCATGGCAACGACGGCCAAAAACGGAATGGACAGCATGCCGCAGAGCTTGACGTAGTCGCGAACGGTATCGATGCGACCGTTATACTGCGAACCAAGCGTAGCAATAAAGAAGATGGTGATGAGCTTGGCAAGCTCAACCGGCTGGAATGTCAAGCCGATACCGGGAATCTTGATCCAGCCCGTCATGCCCAGACCGCCCGTATAGGACAGACCCGGAATCTTGGGCGAGAAGATCACGATCAGGTCGATGACGAGCAACGCCGTCGAGAAATTGGAAATACCGCGCAGGTCGGTACGCCAGACCAGCACCGCCAGCACCGCACCGATGCCGATTCCCAGCAGATGTCGTGAGAACGAGGCATCGGCCTTAAACTGCGAAGCCGACCAGATGATGATGGCACCGTAGGCGACGAGCGCCACAGTAGCCACGAGCACACCGATATGCACCTTTTGGCGAAACGTGCCGCGCGAGGCCGAGAGTTGCTTGTTGACGCGGTCCAGGCTGCTGCGAGAGCCGGTCTTGGTTGAACGGAACAGATCCGCCGGAGAAAAATCCATCGCAACCTCCTATCGAACCGAAGAATCGCCCGAGGCCGAAGAGGTATCGGGCTCGTCATAAATCACGCCGAGAACGTCACGCACGACATGCATCGCGGTATCTGAGCCGCCGCCGCCCTGCTCCAGGACGGTAGCGATGACGTACTTGGGGTCATCGGCCGGTGCATAGGCGCAGAACCACGCGTATTCGTCCTCGCCGCTTTTCTCGCCCGTGCCCGACTTGCCGTATACCTGCGGCGTCAGGGTGCCAAAGTGCGCCGCTAGGGACGTCGATGCCGTGTAAATCACGTCGTGCATGCCGTTGCGGACAAGAGTCAAATCCGAATCGCTGTTGATCTTGGCCTCTAGGCGCTTCTTCTTGCCCTTGCCGTTGTACTTATAGGCATCGCCGTCGCCATCGCGCGACACGGCAGACAAAAACACGTGAGGCACGTACTGTTTGCCGCCGTTGGCAAGACCCATATAGGCACACGCCATCTGCAGGGGCGTCACCAGGATGTCGCCCTGACCGATGGCAATGTTGGTCATATCGCCGGCATTCCACTTGCGGTCCTCGGCAGATGCGTCGGTGAAGTACGACTCTTTCCACTCGGCATCGGGAATACGGCCCGCGCCCTCACTCGGCAGATCGATACCGCAGGTCTTGCCTAGACCCCAGCGACGAAAGACCTCCTGCAGGCCCTCGGGATGTTGCTCGTCATAAAAGAACGCCTTGCCCATGTCGTAGAAGACGGGGTCGCACGAGTTGGCGATACCCGACTGCAGCGTCATGGTGCCGTGGCCAGACGTCAGCCAGCAGCGCTTGCCCCAAGCCTTGCCCAGGCCCGTCCAATAGCCCGTGCAGTTGGTTGTCTGCGTTGAAGTGTAGGTTCCAAACTCAAGACCGGCCAGCGCCGAGAGCGGTTTGATGGTCGAGGCCGACATGTACTGTCCGCTAATGGCGCGGTTGAGCAGCGGGTGCGAACCCTTGTCATCATTGAGCTCGGTCCACACGTCATTTGAGACGCCGCCGATAAAGACGGACGGATCGAACTTGGGCTGGCTCGCCATGCCCAGGATCTCGCCATTGTTGGGATCGAGACACACTACAGCGCCGTTGCCGGCATTGCTGTAGCCAGTGGTCTTGGCAAGCTCGATAGCGCTCGCCAGCGCCGTCTCGCAGGCCTGCTGGATCTTAAGGTCGAGCGTGAGCTTAATGTCGGAGCCGGCCTTCGCGGGCACGGCGCCGGCCTGACCGGTCACATTGCCCGAGGCATCGACCTTGACGGTCTGCTCGCCACGAATACCCTGCAGCAGGTTTTCGTAGTAGCTCTCAACGCCCGCCTGGCCCACGATATCGCCCGACTGGTACGTAATCTTGCCAGCAGAAGCATCATCATCGCCAGAGGTTTTCTTATTCTGGGCCTCGAGCTGCTCGGAGGTAATGGTGCCGGTATAGCCCAAGATATGGCATGCCGTCTCGCCGTATGGATACTGGCGTTCGGTACGCTCGGCAATCTTGACGCCCGGGAACTCGCCGGCGTGTTCCTTGATATAGGCAACCGTGGAGCGACGGACGTCCGTCGCGATGGTATGCAGGCTCTGAGCGCCCTCTGTATTGTCCTGAATATTGCGAAGGACCGCCACGTAAGGCATTCCAAGCACGTTGGCAAGATGGCGAACCAGAACCTCATCCTCGACAAGGTCGCGGTAGGCCACGACAGCAAGTGAGGGACGGTTCTGGACAAGCGCCACGCCATTGCGGTCGAGGATGCGGCCGCGCACAGCGGGTGTGGTAACGGTGCGAGTCTGATTGCTATTGGCCTGCTTCTCGTAATAGTCCGACGAGACCATCTGCATGCCCCACAGCTTGACGGCAAGCGCCGCAAACATCGCGCCCACACCCGTGGTGAGGATGGAAAAACGGCCCTTAAAGGCGGTCGCCGCGGTATTGCCCTCGCCCTCGGTGGCGCGCGGGGCCGTTCCATGCTGCGTATCGTAGGTAAAACGGGAATCGCCGCGACGCATGATGACCAGCGCGACCACGATGGCCACAACCAGCACGATACCGGCGATAATAACCGTCAACTGGGAAGACATCTACGGGCCTCCCCTATTTGAGCTTGCGGGTCTTGGGCTTAAAGCGCATACCCGCCTGGCGTCCGCCACGTGCGGAGAATCCATAGCCGGACTGCGGCACGACGCCGGACATCAAAAACGGAATGGCAACCAGACCCGTCAGGATCGAGGACGGCAGCGCATGGCCGAAGATCGCCACGACAAAGCTCGTCTCCAAACCCATAAACAGCAAGATGATGCTGTAGATCACATTAATGACGAGCGCGAAGGCGCCCACAGTGACGCCGCGCGCACTCGGGGTACCGCCCGTCTGACCGACGGCGCTGTGCACCAGGGCAAAAGAACCCACGGTCAGCAGGAGCGACATAACGCCCACCGGCACGGCAGCGGACAGGTCATAGAACAAGCCGCTGCAAAAACCGCACACGACGGCACGGGTCGGGTCGCCCGAGAACACGCTTAGGCACACCAGGATAATCATGAAGTTGACGCGACCGCCCGCAATGGAGATCTGCGGTGCCAGGCCTGCCTGCAGCAGCACGCACACGATGGCGGCGATCACAAACGTGCGGGAGCTCATCCCCTGCTCGTGTAGATCCATGGACATGCCCCCTATTCGCTCGAGCCGGAATCGGCCGTCTCGGACGTGTCGGAACTGTCATCCGAGCTCTCGTCCTTCGTCTTGGTCGCAGCATCGCGCGACGTTCCCTGCGGCGTGCTGTTGGCCGTGCTCACGTCCTCATCCGAGGCCGACTGTTCGTCGGTCAGCGAGGTAATGACCAGCACTTCCTCGTTGTTCTCGGCCGTCGTCTGAGCGCGCACCACAATGGTGTAGTACACGTCGTTTGCCGATTTCTCAACCGACGAGACGGTGCCGAGCGGTAGACCCTTGGGGAACACGCCACCGATGCCCGAGGTCACGATGATGTCGCCAACCTTAACATCGGAGTCGACGCTCACGTACTCAAGACGCAGCGTGCCGTCAGCCTGACCCTGCAGCATGCCCTGGGCGCGCGTGTCCTGCACCATGGCGGACACGCCCGAGTTCTCGTCGCCAATAAGGCGCAAGGTAGAGGTCTTGGCCGATACCTCGATAATCTGACCGATAACACCGGCCGAACTTGTCACGGGCATGTTGATGGTAAGGCCGTCGGCAGAGCCCTTGTCGATGGTAACGGTCGAGGTCCAGGCATCGCCGGAGGCACCGACGATACGAGCTGCGGTCGATTTGAGGTTGTAGGTCGACTGCAGGCCGACCAGCCCTTCCAGACGCTCAGCGGTCTTTTGAGCCTCGGAGAGCTCAGCAACCTTAGAGGTCAGTTCCTCGTTTTGCTTCTTGAGCTCGTCGAGCGTGTCCTGCGACGCCGTTAGGTTAGAGAACACGTTGCCGATCGCATTGAAGGGGGCCGCCACAGCCGAGCCCACAAAGCGCACCGGCGAGGTAATCGTCGTTACGCCCGAACGCACGGCATGAATCGGCCCTGCCTCGCCCTCGCGGATGTAAAACGTGAGCAGCAACACCGAAATCAGGCTGAAAACAATCAACGGGCGCATACCCGTTGATTGTCGCTTGGTATTCAGATTTGTGGAGAAACCCGAAGATCGTGCCAAATGGAATCCACCTTTTGGAAATTAAGCATTGGTCTGGACGAAGCCGCCATCAAACGCATTGGCCTCGAGCACGCGGGCACAGCCGTTAACGACGTTATCGAGCGCCGTGGGGCTGACGTTGACCGAAACGCCGGTCTCATCGCGCAGGCGCACGTCGAGACCGCGCAGCAGCGCGCCGCCACCAGTCAGCAAAATGCCGTAGTACATAAGGTCCGAGGCAAGATCGGGCGGCGTAGCGTCGAGTGCGTCCTTGACGGCCTTGGCCATCTCGTCGAGCGGCTTGTTGAGCGCGCGACGAATCTCCTCGCTCTCGATGCGCACGGTCTTGGGCAGACCGGTGATCACGTCGCGGCCGTTGACCTCGACGTCGAGCTCGTCCTTGAGCGGCACGGCGGAGCCGACCTTGATCTTGATGTCCTCTGCCGTACGCTCGCCGATGGCCAGGTTGTAGGCATCGCGAACGTGCGTGAGGATTGCCTGGTCGAACTCGTCGCCGGCAATACGGATGGACTGCGAGACGACGATGCCGCCCATAGCGATAACGGCAACCTCGGTGGTACCGCCACCGATGTCGATGACCATGGAGCCGGTGGGCTCCTCGACGGGCAGGTCGGCGCCGATAGCGGCAGCCATGGGCTCCTCGATCAGATAGGCCTGGCGGGCACCGGCCTGGATCGTGGCCTCAAAGACGGCTCGCTTCTCGACCGACGTGACGCCGGAGGGAACGCAGACGACAACGCGCGGACGCGGAGTCCACGGATAGCGCTTCTCGGACGCCTTGTCGATAAAGTAACGGAGCATGGCCTCGGTAACATCGAAGTCGGCGATGACGCCGTCCTTCAGGGGACGAACGGCCACGATGTTGCCGGGCGTACGGCCGAGCATGCGCTTTGCCTCGATACCGACCGCCAGGATGCGCTCGTCGTTCTTGTCGATGGCGACAACAGAGGGCTCGCGGATGACGATGCCCTTGCCGCGCACGGAGACAAGCGTATTTGCGGTGCCGAGGTCGATGGCAAGATCGCCCGCATAGCTACCGAAGAACATATCCATCAAAGAAAACAACGCAACTCCTGATGTGTTGGATGATTGCTGGAAAACTACTAGCTCATCATACTAGCGCAAGCCCGGCACCTCACTTGCGGTGAAGCGCCGGGCAAAGCTAAATCCCATAAGGTCACTACTGGTTGTCAGCAGCCGAGAAATCCATATCGAGCGAGGAAACGGCCCAGCCGATATGGTTGTCGGAGCGCACGAATTTGACGGTGTACTCCTGCTCGCCGCCCTTGGACAGCGAAGCCTTAACCTTGGCGGTCGTCTCGGTCATGGACTGATCCATGCCCTCGACGGACACGGTGGCACCCTGCGGAATCGAGGAGATGATCATCGACTTGGCGTCCTCGGACAGGCTCGAGGCCAGGCAAGACTCGGCCTTTGCGGTGTCACCGTCGCCGGCAGCCTGGAACAGATCGGTAACGACAGACTCCTGAGACGGGAAGCCAAAGCCGCGCGTGTAGGCAAAGCCCAGACCGCCCGCGGCGATCAAGATGAGCAGAAGCAGCACGATGAAGACTTTGAGGCCCGTGTGGCGATGGCGACGACGGACCTTGGCCTGCTTACGATCCTGACGGTCCTGCTGGACCATCTCGGACTCGGACAGCGTAAAGAAGCCGGTGTCCGAGGGATCGGGCATAAACTGGCCGGTCGCGCCCGTAGGATCGAGCGGATCAACGGCAGGAGCGTCCATCGCGGGCGCCGGAGCCGTGGCCATAGCCGTCTGGGCAGACAGCGCGGCAAGCGAATCGTGCACGCGGGCAAGCTCATCGGCCTGCTCGGAGGTGAGCTGGTAGATGCCATCGGCAGTAGCGGCGTTAAAGGCGTCGAGTGCGTCGGAGGGGCGGCCGGCGGCAGAAAGCGCCTGACCCATGCCGGCGTTGAGCGCACGCGTGTCGTCGCGGGGACCGGCAAAGTCGATAGCCGTGCGGTAGGTCTCCACGGCATCCGCCGGACGGCCGAGCTTAATGAAGCAACGACCGAGCTCGCCGAGTGCGGCGGCAGGAGCCGGATTGGCGCCGTCGATGGCAGCCTGACGGAAGGCAGTACCCGCGTTGGCATAGTCGCCCGACTGGAACAGCGCGTTACCCAGGCCCAGATAGGCCTTGAACGGCGTGGCATAGGAAGCATCCTGCGTAGCAGCAGAGAACGCCTGGGCGGCCGTCGTGTAGTCGCCCACGGCGGCGAGCGCCTTGCCGCGGTTGGTGAGCAGTGCGCCGCGCTTGCCGTAGGTGCCGTCGTTGAGGGCGGCGGCATAGGCCTCGGCGGCCTCGGCATACATGCCCAGGTGCATCAAGGCGTTACCACGAAGGTGATCGGCCTCGCCCATAATCTCATCGGGAGTCTTTGCCGCCCCAAGCATCTGGGCTGCAGCAGAAAAATCAC
>CAVEDI010000097.1:0-2787 GCA_963614405.1 Oscillospiraceae bacterium
ACTGTTCAGACATAAGATCACCTGCCTCTTTCATCCGGACTCTAACCGTTGGTACTGGGATCTCACCAGTTCAGCCGACATGCGAACCAACACACGCACGGGTCGCGGACTCATCGGCTCGGTCGCAGACACCTCGCCTGCGCCACGGTGCCCCTTTGACACCGCCCGATTTACCGCCAGTGGGGAATTCCACCCCGCCCTGAAACAGCAATTGCAAGTGTAGCACGAGCAATCGTTCGCGCAAGTATGCCGAGGGTAATTTATGGTGGGGATCAGCTGCCGCAACAACCACGTTCCCCACCCATCCCAAAGTAACGCGCTTTTCGCGGCAAAGCCGCGAAACAGCGAAAGGGACACGTACTCCTATCGACCACGTCCTTCTACGCCCGCCGACCTCAAGGCCGTAAACGCAGGGAATCCGGGGGCGTGACGGGGGCTTCTCTCCGGAATATTCCGCAGGACGCAAAGAGGCTCCGCAGCGCGAAGCGCGATGCGGAGCCTCTTTGCATGTCCGAGGACGTTCCGGAGAGAAGCCCCCGTCACGCCCCCGGATTCCCGGTGGGAGTTCTAGACCTTGTCGGCCTTAGTACATACCGCCGCCCTGCTGACCAGCGGTAGCAGCAGCGATAGCGTCCTCAAGCTGAGTGTTCTTGGGCACATCGGAGACGGTGGCCTCGGTGATGAGGATCAGGCTGGCGACAGAAGCAGCGTTCTGCAGGGTGACGCGGCTGACCTTGACGGGGTCGAGGACGCCCATCTCGATCATGTCGCCCCACTCGCCGTTGGCAGAGTTGAGACCCTGGCCGGCGGGCAGCTCGGCAACCTTGTCGACCACGACAGCGCCCTCAAAGCCAGCGTTCTTGGCGATGGTAGCAACCGGAGCAGTCAGAGCCTTCTTGACGATGTCGACACCGATCTTCTCCTCGGGGTCGTCGAGTTCAACGGCGTCGAGCGCAGGAGCAGCGTCCATGAAGGCGACGCCGCCACCGGCGACAATGCCCTCCTCAACAGCAGCGCGGGTTGCCTGCAGGGCGTCCTCGACGCGGTGCTTGATCTCCTTGAGCTCAGACTCGGTAGCAGCGCCGACCTTGATGACGGCAACGCCACCGGAGAGCTTGGCCAGGCGCTCCTGGAGCTTCTCACGGTCGAAGTCAGAGGTGGTGTTCTCCATCTCACCCTTGATCTGAGCGATACGAGCGTCGATGGCCTCCTTGGAGCCAGCGCCGCCGACGACGACGGTGTTGTCCTTGGAGATGGTGACGGACTTAGCGGTACCGAGCATATCGGCGGTGATGTCAGCGACCTTCACGCCCAGCTCGTCCAGGGCAGCCTGGCCACCGGTGAGGACGGCGATGTCCTCGAGGATGCGCTTGCGGCGATCGCCGTAGCCCGGGGCCTTGACGGCGCAGACGTTGAGGGCGCCACGGATCTTGTTGAGGACCAGGGTCGGCAGAGCCTCGCCGTCGATGTCCTCAGCGATGATGAGCAGGCCACGGCCAGCGCGCTGGACAGCCTCGAGAACGGGCATGATGTCCTGAACGCTGGAGATCTTCTGGTCGGTGATGAGGATGTACGGATCCTTCATCACGGCCTCCATGCGGTCGTTGTCCGTGACGAAGTAAGCGGAGACATAGCCCTTATCAAACTGCATGCCCTCGACGGTGTCGATGGTGATGTCGAACGTCTGGGAATCCTCGACGGTGATGACGCCGTCCTTGCCCACGACCTCCATGGCCTCAGCGATCTTCTCGCCGACCTCGGGGTCACCGGCGGAGATGGTACCGACGGAAGCGATCTGCTCCTTGGTCTCAACCGGCTTGGCCTGCTTCTTCATCTCGGCGACGGCGGCGTTAACGGCCTTGTCGATGCCGCGACGGATGGCCAGCGGGTTGGCGCCAGCGGCGACGTTGCGCAGACCGTCGTTGACGATGGCCTGGGCGAGCAGAGTTGCGGTGGTGGTGCCGTCACCCACGGTGTCGTTGGTCTTGGTGGCAACCTCCTTCACCAGCTGGGCGCCCATGTTCTCGATGTTGTCCTCGAGCTCGATCTCCTTGGCGACGGAAACGCCGTCGTTGGTGATGGTCGGGGCACCGAACGTGCGCTGCAGCGCAACGTAGCGACCCTTGGGGCCCATGGTGACGGTAACGGCGTCAGCCAAAGTGTTGACGCCCTTGGCAAGCTTAGCGCGGGCATCGGTGTTGAACGTAATGTTCTTTGCCATGGTAGGTAATCCTCCAAAAGAAATGTGACTCGCGTCGCCGCTTCCGAGTCCTGTGCGGCGGGCGCGTTCAAAGACGAATCAGAGATTCTGACGAGACTAGGCCTCGACGACGGCGTAGATGTCGTCGGCGCGCATCAGCAGATACTTCTCGCCGTCGACCTTGACCTCGTTGCCACCGAACTTACCGTAGATGACAACGTCGCCAACCTTGACGTCCATGGGGATGCGCTCACCCTTGTCGTTGACCTTGCCGGCGCCCACGGCAACGATGGTGCCACGCTGCGGCTTCTCCTGAGCGTTGCTGGCAATATACAGACCAGAAGCGGTCTTCTGCTCGGCCTCGTCGGGCTTGACCAGAACACGATCTGCAAGCGGCTTCAAAGACGACATGCTTGTCTCCTCCTTTTTGGGCCGCGCGGTTATACCACGCGAATTAACCCTTTTTGTTTGCGTACGCGTTGAATGGTACCCACGAATGGCGGGTTATACAACACGGAGTCAAAAATCTTATTTTTTGGCACTTAGATTTTCTGAATGCCGGGGGATAACTTAGCGGTGGCTCCCGT
>CAVEDI010000098.1:0-7042 GCA_963614405.1 Oscillospiraceae bacterium
AACGTCGAAATGCCTGCCGGGAACAAAGATCTTATGTACCTGATCGCCAACGGAGCAGGCGGCGCAAAAGAGCAATACGGGCACGCAACGGGAGCATACGCTCCACGGACGCCTGGAAAAGCAGACCACGACCACCGAGGCGAACAATCCGACGAAGAAAAACTCTACGGTATGGGCAACGCGACGGACGTTTGTGCCCACCCACATGCGAATGGAAGCAAGTCGGCCAGACCGGACATTCGAGGCAGCCGAATCGGCGCCCCCGGTCATTCCGTTCTCTGTCTGGGCTTCACCCGTGGCATCAGCAGCCTGAACGCCCGTAGCCTGACCCTCCACCACACGCGCGGTGGACTCGCTCAGCAACGACGTCTCCACCGCATTTTGCTCCGTCAGCACCCAGATGCCCGCCAGCGTTGCAACGAACAGAACAATTGCGGTCCATCCGATTATTTGTTTTACGCGCGCCAAGGGCCAACCTCCTTTTTTGAATATCAGCGAGTGTAGCCCCAAATGGCATCGTCACCGTATCAAAATTTGAATCGCAACAGGAAGCGACAAAGCGACGCAAACCCCTACCCCGCCTCGCGCATCCAGCGATCGAACGTCCCCACGCACACGCCCAGGCACTTTGCTGCCTGGCTGCGGGTAATATCGCCTGCCTCATAGCTATCGCGCACCAGCTCAAACTGAGGAGGGCACGGCTTGCGAGGTCGACCGAAACGAACCCCTCGCGCCCGCGCCGCTGCAATTCCCTCCGCTTGGCGCCGATGGATATTCTCGCGCTCCACCTGCGCCACGTAGCTCAGCAGTTGCAGCACAATATCGGCAATCAGGACGTTGGTCACATCCGGCGCGCCGCTGGCCCTAGCGCGCGTGTCAAGCAATGGCATGTCCAACACCACAATGGCAACCCCGAGTTCCTTGGTAATGCGTCGCCATTCCTCAAGAATCTCGGAGTAATTACGGCCAAGTCGGTCGATAGAAAGCACCACCAGCACGTCCCCGTCTCCCAGGACGTGCAACAGCTCGCGATAATGTGGTCGATCGAAGTCCTTGCCGCTCGCATGGTCGGCATAAATATTCGCTGAGCCCACGCCATAGGCGCCCAGCGCATCCAGCTGCCGATTCAGATTCTGATCGCGCGAACTCACCCGCGCATACCCGTACACCGTCGCCATCTCATCCCCGCTTTCTTGTAAACCTGCCAAAAGGGACAGGTTTATTTTGGTAGGTTTTACCTCTCAAATAGCAGGTAAGCGGGCGGCCGAGCAGACGGCAAGGTAGCCACTATTCAAATGCGGAGGGCGGCCCCGAAAGACCGCCCTCCGCTCTCTCGCCACGAGTCGGGATTTAGCTAATGGATAAGCTTAAAGTCCAAGTGCCCACGCGTGGTATTGACGCGCGAGACCTCGATAATCACGCGCTGGCCCAGTTCATAGCGAGTCCCCGTGTCGGCGCCCGTCAGCGTAAGCGCGTCCTCGTCGAACTCGAACCACTCGTTGCCCAGGCTCTTAATTGAAACCAGGCCCTCGACCTGTGTTAGGTCCAAGCGCACAAAGAGGCCCATGCTGCTAACCCACGAGACGGTTCCGGCATAGCGCTCACCCAGACGGTCCTCATAGTACTGGGCAATCTTGATCTTTTGCGTCGCATGGCTGGCGGCATCTGCCGCGCGCTCGGCATCGCTACATGCGCGGCAGATCTGCGGCAGAATGCGCGGCAGCAACTCGCGCCCCTTGCCGATCAGCCGCGGCGTACGGACCAAGGCGTCCTTGCCGCCGAGCTGCTCATAGGCCAACTGCAGTTTGAGCACGCGGTGCACCACCAGATCGGGGTAGCGACGGATGGGACTCGTAAAGTGACAGTAGCACGGCGCGGCGAGCGCAAAGTGGCCCTCGTTGCGCGGCTTGTACAGCGCGCGCTGCATGCTGCGCAGAAGCAGCGTGTTGACGAGCGGTGCGTTGGCCGTACCGGCGGCAGCATCAACTGCAGCCTGCAGCTCATCGGGGCTCCCCAGGGCAATACCGGCAGCACGGCGATCGTCGATGATGCCTAGCTGCGCCAGCGCAACGGCAGCACCGTGCAGGCTATCGGGGCTCGGATCCTCATGCACGCGATAGCAGGCCTCGATATCACGGTCTGCCAGCCACTCTGCAACGCACTCGTTGGCGAGCAGCATAGCTTCCTCGATAAGCGACGTGGCACACGAACGTTCACGCGCCACAATCTGCACGGGCACTCCGTCCTCATCCAATAGAGCGCGAATCTCGGCCGTGTCAAAATCGACTGAGCCGCGGGCGCGACGAATGCGACGGCGAAGTTCGGCGAGTTCGTTGGCGGCGACAAGGAAATCGCCGAGGTCGACGTTGTAGCCGCGGGCGGCCTCCTCGCACGCAAGACCGCGCTCAAGCGCTTCCTCGCGCGAGGCCTCGGCAGCCGCAACATCCTCGGCTGCACCCTCCAGCACCGAATACTCAACCGCGCCGGCACGCACCAGCAGCGCCTCGGCGCCGTCATAGTCCATACGCACACGCGAGCGAATCACGCTGGGATACGGATCGTAATGCCGCACGCGACCCTGCGCATCGAGCTCGATATCGACGGTAAACGCAAGACGGTCCTCGTCAGGGCGAAGCGAGCACAGGTCATTGGACAGGCGTTCGGGCAGCATGGGAAGCACGCGATCGGCCAGATACACCGATGTCGTACGATGGCGAGCCTCAAGATCGATATGCCCGTCCCAAGCCACATAGTGTGAAACGTCGGCGATATGCACACCCAGCTTGTAGCCACCCTCGGGCGTGCGCTCCAACGAAATGGCATCGTCAAAGTCGCGCGCGTCGACCGGGTCGATCGTGATGACAAAGCGGTCGCGCAGATCGCGGCGGAGTGGGTCCTTAAGCGCCGCGGACACATCGAGCGAAAGCCCCTCGGCCTCGTCCAGCGCGGCCTCGGGATAGCTATCGGTATAGCCGTAACGCGCCATCACATATTGAACGCCCAAATCGGGCGCGTCATCTCCGCCAATGCGGCGTTCGATCGTCACAGTGCCCGATTCCAGGCGCGTCGGGTAGGTCAAAATGCGCGCGACAACGGCATCACCCGGGTGGACACCCAGACGATCCGCCGAGGTATCCTCGGGCAAAATGAAGAAGTCGGCCTTCAAGCGCGAATCGAGCGGCTCGATCACACCGAGCGGACCGGCGGTCTGGTACGTACCCACCACGCTTATGGCTGCGCGCTCAACTACGCCCTCGATCACGGCGCGACGCTCGCCATGCGGGCTATTCTTAATGCTCACGGCAACGGTATCGCCGTCCATGATCTCACGCTTGCCGCGACCCATGACCTTGTAGTCGCCATTCTCGGTTATGACATAGGCACTGTGCTCATGGAGCTGCACGCGCCCGGTCAGGCTCGGACGGCGTTCGCTGCGCACCGGCCCGCGCTGATTGCGAGCTCCACGCTTATGCTTGTTATTGCGCCCCATGGCGCCTCCTAACTATCGATTGCGAACTCCAAAGAGTCTACCCAAATGATTCGCTTTCCTGCCGTCCCCTAGGGATCAAAAAACGGGCCGCCCCATAAGAGACGACCCGTTGGAAGGGATGAATTCCAAGCATGCCTACACGCGCAGGTAGCGGCGCATGGCGATGGCAGAACCAAAGAGACCGATAATCACACCGACCAGAATCAGCGCAGCATAGGTCACCAGGTAGTACTGCATCGGCAGGGCAAACGACATCCAGCCGATGCTCTCCTGCAGACGCGGAATCATCAGATTGCGCAGCAGCTCCAGAACGCCGATGGAAAGCAGCGAGCCCAAAATGGCCTGCAGCACGCCCTCGGTGATAAACGGGCCACGAATGAAGCCGTTGCTGGCGCCGACCAGACGCATAATCGCAATCTCACGACGACGCGCCGTGATGGACAGGCGAATCGTGTTGTTGATGAAGATGAATGCGATAAAGGTCAGAAGACCAACGAGCACCACGGCGGCGATGCGGATGTAGGTGGTCACCTGGAACAGGCGGCTCACTTCCTCCTGGCCGTACAGCACGCTCGCGTTGACGTCGCCGTCATCCGCGATCTTCTGGAAATCGGCATCCTTCTTGAGCTTCTTTGCCGTGCTCTCGACCTTGGACGGATCGTCCATCTCAATAGCGAAGGAAGCCGGCAGCGGGTTCTGGCCATCGAGCGCGCTCATGGTGGCGTCGGCGTTGCCCGACATCTTGCTCGTATACTCGGCCAGCGCGTCGTCCTTGTCCTTATAGGTCACGGACTTGACGTTATTCCACGTCTTAAGCTCGGCCTCAAAAGCCTGAACATCGGCCTGATCGGCGTCATCACTAATGAACGCGTTGATGACAACCTGATCCTCGACGGTGCCGATCACGGAGTTCAGCATCGCAGAGCCCATGATGAACAGGCCGATGATAAACAGCGAAAGGAAGATCGTGATGACGGCGCCGAGCGAGGTAGTCCAGTTACGGAAGAAGTGGCTGATTGCCTCTTTGAAGGAGTAGCCCACGTTAGTTGGTGCCATAGTTGCCGTAACCTCCCCTCTCCTGGTCGCGGATGACGTGGCCGCCCTCGAGGGCGATCACGCGACGGTGCATGCTATCGACCATCTCGCGGTCGTGCGTGGCGACGATCACGGTGGTGCCGGTGCGGTTAATACGCTCAAGCAGCTTCATGATGCCCAGCGAGATCGCCGGGTCGAGGTTGCCCGTGGGCTCGTCGCAGATCAGCAGCGGCGGACGGTTGACCATAGCACGGGCGACGGCAACGCGCTGCTGCTCGCCACCGGAAAGCTGGTCGGGCAGCGAGTCCATCTGATCGGCCAGACCGACCAGACGCAGCACCTCGGGCACCTGGCTGCGAATGACGCCCTTGGGCTTGCCGATGCACTGCAGGGCAAACGCCACGTTTTCGTAGGCGGTCTTTTGCGGCAGAAGCTTAAAGTCCTGGAACACGGCGCCAATCTGGCGGCGCAGGAACGGAACCTTGCGGTTCTTGATCTTCATGAGGTCCTGACCGGCAACCAGGATGCGGCCGCTCGTCGGCTTGACGTCGCGGTTGAGCGTCGACAGCAGCGTGGTCTTACCCGAGCCGGAGTGACCGACCAGGAAGACGAACTCGCCCGGATAGATCTCGATGTTGATGTCGTCGAGTGCAGGCTTGTTGGGCTGTGCCGGATAGATCTTGGTGACATGCTCCATAAGGATGACGGGCTCGACACCGGCCTGCTTGGCCATCTTCTTGCGGCTGGCCTGCGGATCGATGGGCGCAAACACCGACGTAAAATCGGGGTTGTTGAGCGCGTTATCGAGGCTTGCGACCTCGGCTGCCTGATCGCTCTCGACCACCGGGGCAGCAGGCTGCGTGGGGTCGGGAATAGCGGCAAAGAGACCGGACTGCGCAGGCTGAGGAGCCGGCGTCGCAGGGGCCAAGGGGTCGGGAATGCCGGCCATGGTAGGCTGCGGCGTGGCGGCACCAGCCTGAGGCTGCTCCACGCGAGCGGTCACGGCCTGAACGGGCTCAAAACCCGCCGTGCCGGAAAGCGCGACATCGCTGGTTGGATTGTAGGCAAAGGGATCGGATGCCGGCTGTGCCTGATCTGCCGGCTGAGCGGGGGCCTGAGCAACAGGCTGGCCCTCTGAATCCGGAGTGGCGAAACGACTGCCCTGGACGCCTGCCTGCGTCTTGGGGGCATCATCGCCCGCACCGGAGGTACGGAAGTGGTTACCCACTGGTGCTCCTTATCGTCGTGCGTTTAAACTACATGAGCGCTTTGTATTTTAGCAGTATTAGCTTTGCTGCACATAAGAAGCATGGCGTGCTTAGGGATCCCGTCGGCCGGGCACAGGGTTACTCTCCAAATCGTCCTCGGACATGTCGGAGCCCCCGCTGCGCGCTTCGCGCTGCGGGGGCTCCTCCGTCCTGCGGAAAGATTTGGAGAGTAGCCCTGTGTCCGGCCTGCGGTAACTAAGGGGTCGCCGCGTTTTACTTGGGGTGCTGCATATACAACGCTGGAAGGGTCTGAATTGCGCTTTGTCGATATATGCCCTTTTCCCTGATGGGACCGTGCTTGAGGGGCGTCTTCATGAGTTGCGGTGAAATAGGGACTGTTGAGCCTTTAAGCTGGCAAAACAGTCCTTATTTCACCGCAACTGAAACAGGGGCGCTCTCCAAGAGAGCGCCCCTGCCGGGTTTCCATAGTACTGGCGAAACAGTTTTATAGTTCTGGCGAAGCAGTCCTTGAGATCCGCCTTGCCTTATGCCAAGAACTCCTTGGTGGTCGCCACGATGTTGGCGGCGTCCAGGCCGTACTTGTGCAGGAGCTCGGCGCCCGGGCCGGACTCACCGAAGGTGTCGTTGACGCCGATCTTCTTGAGCGGCGTCGGGCACTGCTCGCACAGGACGTCGGCAACGGCGCTGCCCAGGCCACCGATTACAGAATGCTCCTCGACGGTCACGACGTGGCCGGTCTTGGTGGCGCTCTTGACGATCAGGTCGGCATCGATGGGCTTGATGGTGTGCATGTTGATGACCTCGGCGTCGATGCCCTCGGCAGCGAGCTGCTCGGCGGCCTCGAGAGCCTCGCCGACCATCAGGCCGCAGGCGATGATGGTCACATCGGCGCCCTCGCGCATGACAATGCCCTTACCCAACTCGAACTTGTAGGTCTCGGGGTCGTTGATAACCGGCGAGGCCAAACGGGCGAAGCGCATGTACACCGGACCGTCGCACTCGTAGGCGGCGCGCGTCACGGCGCGGGCCTCCACGTCGTCGGCGGGAACAATCACGGTCATGCCGGGGATGACGCGCATCAGGGCGATATCCTCGCAGCACTGGTGCGTGGCGCCATCCTCGCCCACCGAGATACCGGCGTGCGTGGCACCGATCTTAACGTTAAGGTGCGGGTAGCCGATGGAGTTACGGACCTGCTCAAAGGCGCGACCGGCAGCGAACATGGCAAAGGTGCTCGCGAAGGCAACACGACCGGTGGTCGCGATACCGGCGGCAACACCCATCAGGT
>CAVEDI010000099.1:0-4291 GCA_963614405.1 Oscillospiraceae bacterium
GACTCCGTGTCGCTGCGCGCCGTTGATTCCTTTGACGGCGTGTTCCCGCACAGCCATATCGATGCCGAAAAGGGCCGCCAGTTCGATGCGGGCCGTGCGACATTTGAGGGCTATCTTCAACAGAACCTTGCCGGCAAGATCGTGGTCTTTGCGCTGGGCACCAACGGCTTGGTAACCGACGACCAAATCGACGCCATCATGGCCGATGCAGGAGATAAGCGTATTGTGGTGTTTGTGAACACGCGCAGCCCGCAGCCGTGGGTTGGCTCTACCAACCAGGCCATCGCCAACGCCGCTACGCGCTACAAGAACGTACGCGTTATCGACTGGTACGGATACAGTGCCAACCGCAACGACCTGTTCGATGGCGATGGCACGCATCTATCGACCACTGGCGTGACTGAGTACCTCAACTTGATCCACGATGCCGTCAAGAAGGACCTGCCCGTACACCCCGAGGATCACGTCAACGATCCGCAGCCGGCAGCCGTCAAGTCTGCCACCGACGCACTCGTCAATGCGCTCGCTCTCAAGCCGCACAAGCTGGGCACCGACAAGTAACCTGCAGCGCAAACTTCCCACATCCGGAGGGGGTGTCTGCCACGGCAGACACCCCCTCCGGCAGTTAGGGACACTCCTGGCGCAGCCAATGAAGACCTCTACGGATGAATTCCAGGCCGCTCCGTCGCTCCAGACATCGTTTCCGCGCCTCGTGCCTGCCCCAAACAATCAAAACAAGCCCTTTTCGCCGCACCCTCAAAGGTCTGTGGGCAAAAAAGGGCAAATATGAGTACTGTTACCATTTTAGTAACAGGCAAAACCACCCAAAATGACGTCCGAGCGACCCCTACAACCCCCTAAAGCAGCCAACCTGACTGGTTTAAGGCGTATTGGAGCCAATTTTAATGAACATACTAAAGGCTATGTTCATTATCTTTTAGGATGTAAATGCTATTCACTTAGCAACAGTACTCATATTTGGCATTTTTTGCCCACTGCCATATAGCTAACACCCTATAGCAGACAAAAACAGGCCGCAGCCCATCGCTGCGGCCTGTTCGGAAGCAAAAGAGGCGCTAAGCGCTGTAGCCCATCGCCTGCAGGACAAACATGACAACCGTGAGCACCGTAATCACGCCGATAGTCGCCCAAGTGAGCACGTTCCACACGCGGCCGTTGCGGTTGGCGCCCATAATGTGACGGTCGGCGGCGATAACCACCTGGAACACCAGAACCACGGGCAGTAGCACGCCATTGATGACCTGCGAGGTCATCATAATCTGGAACAGATCGACGCCGGGCATAAGCACCAGCACGGCAGAGATACCGATGATGGCCGTAATGATGCCGCGATAGACCGGGGCCTCGTCCCAGCTGCGGTCGGCACCGCGCTCCCAGCCAAATGCCTCGCAGATAGCGCTCGACGTAACGCCCGGCAGCACGCAGGCAGCCAAGAAGCTCGCCGCGACCAGGCCCGAGGCAAACAGTACCGTGGACCACTGACCCGCAATAGGCTCCAGCGCGCGGGCAGCATCGGCAGCATCGCTAATCTGAATGCCCGCCGGGAACAACACCGTACCGGTCGTGATGATAATAAAGCCGGCAATGACATCGGCAGCAAGCGAGCCGCTCACGGTATCGATACGCTGCAGCACGATGTCGTCCTCGCCCGCGTTCTTATCGACCACGTTGTTCTGCGCCAAGAAGATCATCCACGGTGCGATGGTGGTACCGATCGTTGCGACCACGAGCGACACGTAGCTGGGATCGTTCTGAATATTGGGGACGACCAAGTCGACCGCGACCTCGCCCCAGTTGGGGCCGGCCATAAACGCGGCGACGATGTAGGTCACGAACACGCAGCTTACCAGCAGCAGAATCTTCTCGATGCGCTGGAAACTGCCCGACATGGTAAGCATCCACACCAGCAGCGCCACGAGCGGCACCGAGATGCTCGCCGGAACGCCAAACAGAGCAAGGCCGCTGGCGATGCCCGCAAACTCCGAAATGGTCACAGCCGTGTTGGCGATCAACAGCGCCGCCATAGCAAGTACACTCTTGCGCACGCCAAAGCGCTCGCGAATGAGCGATGCCAGGCCCTTGCCCGTGACGCAGCCGCAGCGCGCCGCGGTCTCCTGCGTCACGATGAGCAGCACGGTCATGACGGGAAGCATCCACAGCATCTTGTAGCCATAGCTGGCGCCCGCGCTGGAATACGTTGCAATGCCGCCGGCGTCATTGCCCGAAAGCGCCGCCAGCAGACCGGGACCCATAGCGCCAAAGATGGCCGCGATGGTCAACTTTTGCTTGGTGCCCGACTTTTGCTTGGTATTTTGCACGCGACCACCTAACCCATGACCGACATGGTGAGCAGCACCGCAGCGGCGCAGTACGCTACGCACGAGATCATGACGGCAATAACGTTCATGGCGGTGCCCGACGTGTTGAGGTCATGCTCGTCACGCCAGAACAGCACCATCAAGTAAATCACGGCGCTCATGTTGCCAACCAGGCAAATGATGGCAGCGATATTAAAGCACCCGGTAAAGAGCTGCTCCTCAAACATGGGCGCATCGAGGAACGCGGCGGTGCGCACCAGCTGCGCGCACAGGTAAGTAACAAGCGAAAGGATCAGGCCCATGCCCGTGCTCTGGAAGAAAAATCCCAGATACGGCTTGGGCTCATCGTCATGGCCGTCGTACTCCAGGAAGTAGTTCTTGACGAACGACACCATACGCGAGGCAGCCAGCAACACGAGCGGCATGGCGCACATGGGGAACACCACCAGATGCGCAGAGCCCAGCGCCGTTCCCAGCACTGTTGCCATGATGCACGAGGCAATACCCCACACGACAACCCAGTACTGGCGATGCACAAACCAGCTGAGCACATTCGTCGAGTCGTCGGACGCGCTATCGCCCGAGCCGACGCCTGCGATCTGCAGGTCCTCCTGGTGCTCCTCGGCGATAACGTCCATGGCGTCGTCAAAGGTCACGATACCCAAGATGTGACGGTTCTCATCGCAAACGGGGATGGCAACCAGGTCGTACTTGGTCATCTCGTCCGTTACGTCTTCCTGGTCATCGTCGGGCGACACATAAACCAGGTCGCGATAGGCCAGCTGGCCCAGCGTGGCGTCGCGGTCGGCCACGATAAGCGTGCGTAGCGAAAGCACGCCGGTGAGCATGCCGCTCGGGTCCTCGGTATAGACGTAATAGACGCTCTCGAAGTCCTCGTCGAGCTTGCGGATCGCCTCGATGGCGTCAGCGACCGTCGCCGTGGCAGGCAGGGAGACAAACTCCGAGGTCATGATGCGACCGGCGGTGTTGTCCTCATAGCCCAGCAGGTTACGAATCGCCTTCTCCTCCTGAACGCCCATCAGGCGCAGAAGCTTCTCGGCCTTCTCGTAATCGAGCTCGTCGATCAGGTCGGCGGCGTCGTCCGGGTCCATCATGGCCAGCATCGACGATGCGTCGGTGTCGGAAAGACCCTCAAGCATCTCGGTCATAAGCTCGTCGTCATCGAACTCCGAGATGGCCTCGGCGGCCTGGGCGGTGTCGAGCTGCGCGAACACCTGCGCACGCAGACGCGGGTCGAGCTGCTCGATAATGTCGGCAATGTCGGCAGGGTGCAGCTCGCCAAGCGTCTTATGCGACACCGACAGCTGAATGTTTTTAGTCGAACGGTCGAGCAGGTCCATGTAGGACCAGGCGATGATGTCCTCGCCGAGCGGTTTGCCCAGGTGCTTCATAAAGCCCTCGACGACATGCTCGAGTGCGGGGCTGATCGCGCGCAGCAGACCGCGGGCGCCAACTTCGGCACCCAGCAGGCGCAGCTGATTTTCGCCCGACATGGAAAACTTGATATCGTTCACGCGCACGACCTTCATGCCCTGCGTGTCGACGATCTGCTTGTTAAGCACGTCACGAGCAAGTAAGAGTTCGGTCGGCTGCAAGTACGAAAAACGGATTTCGGTGGCCGGCGACTTAAGGTGTACACCCGTCTCGTCGATACGGTCGACCCATTTGCGCCAGCTGATCATAAATGGCGTCTTGCCGGGTCCGCGGAACGCGAGCGACGTCACGTGCGGAAAAACTTCGCCGGTAGCAATGCCAAAATCGTTCACAACGCCGAGCTTTTCGCCATCGACGTCCAAAACCGGCAGTTTGAGCATCTCACTCAGATAATTCACTGGTGCTCCCCATCATTATCCCTTCGGACTGCGACCATGCCGGCGCGCCGTCCGTGGACTTTTAGATATGTATACGCATGCGCGGGCGGCACGCCGCTC
>CAVEDI010000100.1:0-11888 GCA_963614405.1 Oscillospiraceae bacterium
ACCAAGACCTTCGGCACCGCCGTGCTCAACCTGCCGGTGTTTCAGCTGTCGATGAACGTGGCTGCGCTCTCCATCCTGTGGATTGGCGGCCGCATGATTCTCGCCGGCAAGCTGGGCGTGGGCTCGCTCACGGGCTTTATGAGCTACGTGCTGCTGATCATGAATTCGCTCATGATGATTTCCAACGTGTTTTTGCTGCTCACGCGCGCTCTTACGAGTGTGGGCCGTATCGCCGAGGTGCTCGACGAGGAGCCCTTTATCGCCAACCCCGCGGGAGACCTCGCGATTGCGGCGCCAGCGGACGGCAGTATCGAGTTTCGCGACGTTTCCTTTAAATACCGCGCGGATGCAGCCGAGGATGTGCTCGAGCATATCGACCTTCGCATCGAGAGCGGCTCGACGGTGGGCATCCTCGGCGGCACGGGCTCGGGCAAGAGCTCACTTGTGCAGCTGATTGCGCGCCTGTACGACGCCACCGAAGGCGCCGTGCTTGTGGGCGGACGCGACGTGCGCGACTACGACCTCGCCGCCTTGCGCGACGCTGTGGGCATTGTGCTGCAAAAGAATGTGCTGTTCACAGGCACCGTGCGCGAGAACCTGCAGTGGGGCAATCCGCAGGCGTCGGACGATGAGCTCCTCGCGGCTTGCCGCGCGGCGTGCGTGGACGAGTTCCTTGATCGCATCGGCGGGCTGGACGGCGAGTTGGGCCAAGGCGGCGCCGGTGTCTCGGGTGGCCAGAAGCAACGTCTGTGCATCGCGCGCACGCTGCTCAAGCACCCGCGCGTGCTCATTTTTGATGACTCCACCAGCGCGGTCGATATGGCGACCGACGCTAAGATTCGCGAGCACATCGCTCGGATCCCCGATACGACCGTGCTCATCATCGCCCAGCGTATCGCGAGCGTCATGGATGCCGATCGCATTGTGGTGTTGGACGACGGTCGTGTCCACGGCGTGGGCACGCACGAGGAGCTGCTGGCGGGCGACAACATCTACCAGGAGATTTACGCCTCGCAGATGGAGTTTGCGGGGAACGCGGACGCCGGCGACGGCAGCGACGATGGTTGCGCGAATGATCCGTTTTCCTCCGTCCCTGGCGGATCGCCCTTGGAAGGGGGTGAGCGCCATGCCTAAGACCGCAGCCCAAGCACGCCCGGCCGACCTCAAGCGCACCGTGCGCCGCCTGCTCTCCTACATGGGGCATGCCAAGTTCTCGTTGCTCGCGGTGGGCGTGCTCGCCTCCGTCGCCGCCATCGCGAGCCTCGCCGGCACCTACATGGTGCGCCCCATCGTTAACGGCTTGGCTACGGGCGGGGAGGAACTGCTCGCCAAGCAGGTCATCCTGACGGCGATCATCTACGCCGCGGGCGTGCTTTCGGCCCTGGGCTACTCGCAGATCATGGTGCGCGCGGCCCAACGCGTGGTGTCCGATATTCGCCGCGACCTGTTCGCGCACATCCAGACGCTGCCGCTCAGTTATTTTGACAGCACGCGCTCGGGCGACATCATGAGCTTTTTCACCAATGACGTCGACACCGTCTCCGAGGCGCTTAACAACAGCTTTGCCAACGTGATTCAGGCCACCATTCAGGTTGTGGGCACCACGGCCATGCTCATCATCCTTAACTGGCAGCTCACGATTATCACACTCGTGTGCGATGCGGCCATTGTGCTGTATGCGCGCTATTCGGGCGCGCGCTCTAAGCGCTTCTTTGCCGCCCAGCAGGCATCACTTGGCGACCTGGACGGATATATCGAAGAGATGGTCTCGGGCCAAAAGGTCATCAAGGTCTTTAACCGCGAGGCGGCGAATGTCGCCGGCTTCACCTGCCGCAACGACGAGCTTCGCCGCACCGGCACCGCCGCCGTGAGCTATGCCAACTCCATGGTGCCCATGACCGTCGTGATTGGCTACGTCAACTATGCCATCGTCGCCGTGGCGGGCGGCATGCTCTGCATCAAGGGACTCTCCGACGTGGGCGCGCTTGCAAGCTACCTGGTCTTTGTGCGCCAGGCCGCCATGCCCATCAACCAGTTTACGCAGCTCGGCAACTTCTTGCTCAACGCGTTGGCCGGTGCCGAGCGCCTGTTTGCGGCCATGGACCTTGAGCCCGAGGTGGACGAGGGCTGCGTGGAGCTGGTGCAGACGGGCGACGCCGCGTGGGCGTGGAAGATTCCCGAGGGCCAGGGCGTGGGCGTCTACGGGCACCTGCATGACGTGACAGCCGTTGATGAGTCGGGCCGCGCGGTGGCCGCCGACGGCACCGAGCTTACGTGCGGCTTGGTCCCGCTTGCCGGCGACGTGCGCTTCCATGCCGTGGACTTTTCCTACGTGCCGGGCGCCCGCGTGCTTACGGACCTCAACCTGTTTGCCAAGCCGGGGCAAAAGATTGCGTTTGTGGGCTCCACGGGCGCCGGCAAGACGACCATTACCAACCTCATCAACCGCTTCTACGAGGTCGATGACGGCGAGATCACGTACGACGGCATCGACGTCAAGCACATTGCCAAGGCCAGCCTGCGCGGGTCGCTCGGCATTGTGCTACAGGACACGCACCTGTTTAGCGGCACCATTGCGCAGAACATCCGCTTTGGCAAGCTCGACGCGACCGACGAGGAGGTGCGCGCCGCTGCCGAGGCCGCCTGCGCCGACTCGTTTATCCGCCGCCTGCCGCGGGGCTACGACACACCGGTCACGGCCGACGGCGCCAACCTGTCGCAGGGTCAGCGTCAGCTGCTCGCCATCGCGCGCGTGGCCGTCGCCGATCCGCCGGTGCTCATCCTGGACGAGGCCACGAGCTCCATTGACACGCGTACCGAAAAGCTCATCGAGCGCGGTATGGACCGCATCATGCGCGGTCGCACCACGTTTATGATCGCGCACCGCCTGTCCACTGTCCGCGACGCCGACGCCATCATGGTCCTCGAACACGGCCGCATCATCGAGCGCGGCACGCACGAAGAGCTGCTCGCCCAGCACGGCGAGTACTGGCAGCTGGCGCATGGCTTAAAAGAGCTGGATTAACCCGTTCGAGCACGATGCTTTGATCCCTCCGTGCCCCTCACCTCGACTCAAACCATCACAACATTCGGCGTTTTTTGCCAAAATCGGGAAAAGCATCGAATGTTGTGATGGTTTTTCTGCCACTCGACCGGGTGGAATCGCTTTCTTGCGCACGAAGGTGTGCGAACCCGTGAGCAGGGGAATAAGGTTGGTTATCCGACTCCATTGGAGGGCTCATGGACCTGCCGATCGTCCTGTCCCATAAGACTGCCTGGCTGTACCACAACGTGGCGCGCCCGTCCGAGCCGCTCTCGCGAGCAAGCAGCCTATACGATGAGGACTCGCTTGCTAACGAGACGGAGCCGACTGCGAGCCTGCCCAAATTGGGACTCGATGCCAAGGGGCTGAGGGCTTCAACGGCAGCTGGGATCGTTACCGACTATCTGGTCTCGCTTGGTATTCCACGAGAAGAGCTCGATCATATCGACACGCTCGTCAACTTCGATTTTGAGCGCTCGACGCCGGCTGGATTTAGGTGCCACGTGTTTGGGGCGCCGGTACCTCCAGGCCATCTTATCGAGGTGGCAGAGGGCCTTCTGGTGGTTGATGAGGCCATGTGCTTTGTCCAAGCGGGTTCGTGGATGAGCGAGCCCGAGCAGTTGGAATATGGGTATGAAATCTGCGCCCGATACCATTTGAATCATCTGTCGACAGGCGATTATATCGAGATGGGGCAGAGGTATACCGTTGCCGACTTGATTGCTTATTGCAATGAGAACCGATCTCGTCAGGGGGCTATACGCGCGGCCGCCGTGCTCAGGCGCGTGCACGATGGCGCGCGGTCGCCCATGGAGACGGCCACCGCAATCATGGTCGTAGCAAAACGTTCCCAGGGAGGGCTGGGATACGCCAAGATCGAGCTCAACCATCGGGTCGATGTTCCCAACGAGTTCAAGTATCTCGCTAAGGCCGGGTATTTCGAGATCGACGTATATGCGCCTGCGAGCGGTACGGGGATTGAATACAACGGCTCGGACCATCTTGATAAACAGCGCAGCGCGTCGGATGCGGAGCGTATGACCGTGCTGAGCGCGCTGGGCTTTAGGATGATCGTCCTCACCGGGACTCAGTTTGCCCACCAGCTGCAATTGCATCGGGCGATGAATGCCATCGCGCTCGCTATGGGCCTTAAGTGCGACCGAAGCGAAGCGTTCCAGAAACGTCAAAACGACCTGCGAGAATTCGTGAATCGGCACTGGGACGGCGGCCTTTAGGGGCGCTTTGGCCCTTCTACGGGGTGCCGTGGGCAGGCAAACCATCACAACATTCGACGTTTTTCGCCAAAAACGGGAAAAGCATCGAATGTTGTGATGGTTTGTATGCTGAGGATGGGCTTGGAAAGTCCGTTTTGCTCGAAGTGACCCGTCCCGTCGTACGGGTGTCGGCATGATTCTCTCGTGGGGTATTATGTTTTCCGAAGAATAAAACGCTGCGTAAGGGGAGGGCTGCGTGGACGGGCGCGTGCAACATGACGGTTTTGGCCGCGATATCAACTACCTGCGCATTGCCGTTACCGACAAGTGCAATTTCCGCTGCATTTACTGCATGCCGGCCGATGGCGTGGCGCCCCGCGCGCATGACGAGCTGCTCAGCGCCGAGGAAATCGCCCGCTTTGTGCGCTTGGTAGCGGGAGAGGGCATTCGCCGCGTGCGCCTGACGGGCGGCGAGCCGCTGGTCAGCCGCCGTATCATTCCGCTCATTCGCGACATCCGCGCGATTCCGCAGATCGAGGACATCTCGCTCACCACCAACGGCGCCCTGCTGCCCAAGCTGGCGCCGCAGCTCAAAGACGCCGGGCTTAACCGCGTCAACATCTCGCTCGACACGCTCGACCCTACGCTCTTTGGAAAGATCACGCGCCTGGGCCGACTCGAGCAGACCATGGCTGGCATCGACGCGGCGCTGGCTTGGGGCTTTGAGCCCGTTAAGGTCAACTGCGTTGTGGTGCGCCGGCTCAACCAGGACGTGGCGGCCCTCGCACGGCTGACCGTCGACCGCCCCATCCACCTGCGCTTTATCGAATACATGCCCATCGGCGACGAGCACACGAGCTCGCATTGTGCCGTAGACCCTCACGCGCCCACACTCAATCCCGAGCTGTGGGACGCGAGCGACACCGTGCCGAGCGACGAGCTGCGGGCGCGCATCAATGCCGGGGCCACCGCGGCGGGACTGGGCGAGCTCGAGCCGCTCGACATCAACGACGCTCCTGCCGGCGCGGGCCCTGCGCGCTATTGGCACTTTCCGGGTGCGGCGGGAACGGTCGGCTTCATTAGCGCCATGTCCAACCATTTTTGTGCGAGCTGCAACCGTCTGCGCCTGACGGCCGACGGCAACGTGCGTCCGTGCCTGTTTAGCGATGCCGAGTATTCGGTGCGCGAGGCGCTGCGCCGTGGTGATGATATGCAGGTACTTTCGATTTGGCGCGATGCCGTGGCCCACAAACCGCAGGAACACGCGATAATTGAGGGCACGCAACGATTTATGTCCCAAATCGGAGGATGATCATATGGCCAAGAGCAGGTACGCCGATGCCACCAAGGCCGCTCGCAGGGCCGCGATGTCTGCCCACAAAGTCACGGCTGCGGCCAGCGATGCCGTTGCAGGCGCGCAGTCGACTGCCAGCGCTGCCACCGAGCCCGCCCACGACGCCCGTCGCGACGAGCTGACGCACGTGGACGCCAAGGGCGAGGTACGCATGGTCGACGTGTCCGACAAGGCCGAGACCCATCGCATCGCCATCGCCGAGGGCACCATCCTCATGCACCCCGAGACGCAGGCCATGGTGCTGCAGGACCGCGCCAAAAAGGGCGACGTGCTTGCCTGCGCGCGTGTGGCGGGCATCATGGCCATCAAGCGTACGAGCGACATCATTCCCATGTGTCATCCGTTGCTCATTACCAAGAGCAAGTGCGACATTGCGCCCATCGCTGCGGCGGGGACGCCGGCCGAGGACGTGCCCGAGGGCTGGGCGCCGGCGCGCGCGGACGGGCAGGTTGGCTTTCACGTGCTGGTTACGGCCGGCGTGACGGGCAAGACGGGTATTGAGATGGAGGCTCTGACTGGAGCGAGTGCCGCGTGCCTAACGATCTATGACATGTGCAAGGCGGTCGATCGCGGCATGGAAATCGTCGATGTGCGCCTGCTGCACAAGGAGGGCGGCCGCTCGGGCATATGGGATCGCGCCGAGCGTCAGGCCGCTGCCGTTGAGGCCGTGGCCGCTGACGGTGCCGCGCTCGCCGTCGCACCCGTCGCCGTCGCACCCGCAGCTCCGACACCGGCCGTCCCCGCGATCGCGTTTATCGGCTACCAAAATTCTGGCAAGACCACGCTCGTTGAGAAGGTTATCGCCGAGCTCACCCGCCGCGGCCTGCGCGTGGGCTCACTCAAGCATCATGGGCATCACGGCTTTGATATCGATGTGCCCGCTAAGGACACCTGGCGCCATCACCAGGCCGGATCCAAGCACGTGGGACTCATCTGCGCCACGCGCTGGGCAGAGTACGCCGACACGCGCGAGGAGGACGAGATGCCCGCGCGCGAGCTGTTGTCGCGCTACAACGATGTCGA
The DNA here is from genome assembly GCA_963614405.1 of Oscillospiraceae bacterium. GTDB lineage: Bacteria > Actinomycetota > Coriobacteriia > Coriobacteriales > Coriobacteriaceae > Collinsella. Next base: position 6,635 of record CAVEDI010000100.1, read on the forward strand.
CGTGGTGATCATCGAGGGTTACAAGACCGAGGGCTTCGACAACATCGTGGTCGCGCGCTCCGGTGTCGACCGTCTGCGCGGCAAGAGCTCTCTCGACCTGGTCGACGGCCACACGCTGGCCCTTGCCTGCAACGAGGCCCTGGCGCGTCAGGCCTTCGACGCTGGCTTTGCGACCCGAGCCATCAACATCAACGACGCCCGAGCCATCTGCGATCTTATCCAAGACCATCTGGCCTAAAACCTGCCAAAAAGGGACAGGTTTATTTTGGCAGGTTCTATCTGGGCAAACGTCATTTCCACCACAAAGGGGCCAGGCACCTTTGTGGTGGATTTTGCTTTAGTAGATGTGTGGGACATGCCTTACAATCTACCAAGTAGTTCATGACGGGCGAAAAACGGAGAGAAGGGGCTTGATGCGTCCTTAATGTTTCATGCGGATAGATTGATTTGACAGACGGTGGCGAATGCCCGCCGTCCGCATTCGTATGAAACAAGGAGTCTCCATGCTCGCCTCTCTTTTCTCAAAGCCTCAACCTTCGCTGTCCGTGCAGGCCAAGCGCCTGGTGGCGATGCGCTTTCTCGTCTACACCGGTTTTCAGACCAGCTACTTTATCGGCGTCATCGGAACGCTCACCTATGCAGACGGCGCTTCGGTCGTCGCGACATCGCTGGCCGTCCTGTTTATGAACGCATTCGTGATCTTGGGATCCTTTGCGGGTGGCGCGGCGCTCGACGCCTGGGGTCCGCGCCGTCATTTCCGGGCGAGTATCGTCGGCACGTTGGCAACCGGCGCGGCAATTCTCGCCTTTGGCAGCGCGACCGAAACAGTCCTTGCCGGCGCGGTACTCCTGGGCTTTGTGATGGGGTTTGCCCAGCCCATCGCCACGTCCTATCCGGCATATCTCACCGATGGTCCCGTCGAGCTCAAAGACATCAACTCCGCCATCGCCATGTTCTCAAACGTGAGTATCATCGTTGGCCCCACGCTGGGCGGCTTTGTCGCGGCTGCTGCGTCGTCGCGCGCGGTGTTCGTGCTCATGATGCTCTTTACCGTACTGGCACTCGTTGCCGGTTGGGGCTTTAGGCCGCAGACCAGCCATGTCGCCGGGGATGCGGATGCCGATTCGGCAGAGGAAGGGGAGCGTGCGGGACAAAGCTCCAACCCCAGCACGTCCGCCCGCGTCACCTTCGCGACTAGCATCAAGACGGTCTTTACCAATAGCGTTCTCGCCCTGCTGTTCTGCATTATTTTCCTTTCGAACTTTGGCTACGGTGCCTTCGATCCGCTGGAGTCGTTCTTCTACCGCGATGTCCTGCACGTCGGTGTTGAGTGGATGGGCTGGCTCTCGTCGGCCAGCGGTGTGGGCGCGGTGCTGGGCGCCGTGGTCGCGCTCCGCTTGCCGGCGCGCTTTGTCAGCCTCAAAACGCTGCTCGTGGCGCTCATGTCCGTGGGTCTGGGAAGCCTGCTCTACGTGGGAACGCCGTACGTGGGCGTGGCTCTCATCGGCCAGATCGCCCTGGGCATAGCTTGGGGTGTCGTCAACCCGCTCCACAACACCATCGTTCAAACGACGGCGCCGCTCGAGCAACTCGGCCGTGTGAACTCGGTCATGGGCTTTGGCAATATGTTCGCCGGCGTGGCGCCGCTGGCGATTGCCCCGTGGCTGGCGGCGACATTTGGCGTACAGCAGACGCTCATCGGGGCGGGCATGGTCGTGACGGCGGTTCCCGCGGCGCTGCTGCTGTTTGGCCGCCGGCACTTTGATCGTGCCGCAAGGCAGTAAAAACCATCACAACATTCAGCGAAAATCGCGATTTTGACGAAAAGCGTCGAATGTTGTGATGCTTTGCGCTCCGGGCAGGCCACCCTTCGGGTTCGGCCACCACAGAGGGGACAGGCACCTTTGTGGCGGTTTTTGCTTTGACAGGCCGCGCCTGTGCCTTGGTATACCATGTACGCCGTTCACGAATACGCCCCACACCGCCGCACAACCCAGAAAGGCCCCCATGGACACCACCTTCAGCCACATCAAAGCCGTGTTCTGCGATATCGACGGCACGCTGCTCACGAGCCAGCACACGGTGTCCCCGCGCACCGTGGCGGCGATCCGCGCCCTGCGCGAGCGCGGCGTGCTCTTTGGCCTGTGCACCGGGCGCGACGCCCACGCGACCGAGGCCATGTACGAGCTCTGGGGCATCGAAGGCCTGGTGGACGTGCTGGTGGGCTGCGGTGGCGCCGAGGTCATCGACCGCGCACACGACATCAACGAGCTGAGCTATCCGCTGCCGGGCGAGACCATCGCGCGCATCTGCAAGCACATGGCGGACCTTCCGGCAACACCCGTCTGCCCCCGAGACGGCGTGTTCTACGTGCCCGAGAGCAACGCGTGCGTCGAGCACCTGTCGCGCGTCGACGGCGTGCCCTACCAGGTGGTCGATTTTGCCGAGTTCTTGCGCGAGCCGCAGCCCAAGGTGATGTTTACCATGGCGCCCGAGGTAATGCCGCGGGTGATTGAGCGGGCGTCGACGTTTGCCGATGACACTGTTAAGGCAGCGGCCCTGCAAACCACGCAGCGGCTCTACGAGTTCATGGATCCGCGCGTGTCCAAGACGCGCGGCCTTGTGCGCGTGGCGGAGCTCAACGACATGGAGCTCCAGGACATCTGCGTGTTTGGCGATGCGGACAACGACACCTGCATGGTGGCCGACGCCGGCGTGGGCGTGGCCATGGCAAATGGCAGCGACGCCACCCGTGCCGCCGCCGACTTTGTAACCGCGAGCAACGACAAAGACGGCATCGCGATCTTTATCGAGGAACATCTGCTGTAGCGCCGGGGGAGAACCACCACAAAGGGGAAGGCACCTTTGCGGTGGCCTCTGGCGATCTGGGTGAATTGATACCTAAAATCTGCGCGAAAATTCAAATAACGTTGTCTGAACATCATGCTTCTAACCACCGATGAGTTAAAGATATTCCCATCAATTTGGTAGTCTATTCCTCCCGGTTAATGATCTACCGTTCACGGTCGATTTTCGACCGTTCACAGGACGCATGCTCTTGAGCAAAATGTTGTGCAAATAAATAAAATGCTATTAAAAAATGATAACTAGCTTAATTACCAGTAGAAATAGATATTTCATAGCGAATAAACGAAGGTAAATCCGAGCAAATGTCAAGAGAATTGAGAATTCGCTACAAAACTATCGGTATTTTTGCTTAGATGTTCAAACAATCGTTACAATATGTACTATAAGCGTGCGCAATTACAGGTTGCGCAGATACGTTTGATGGTGAAAGAGCAAGATCGCGGTCTCTTGGGGAGGAGACATCGATGAAAGCGAATTCAGAAAAAACTAAGCAGAGTAATAAAGCGACGCGCCGTGTACTGGCAGGCATTTTGTGCGGAGCCTCCGTGTTGAGCCTGGTACTGTCGCTCGTCATGCCTCCGATTTCGCAGGCCATTGCCAACGATGCCCAGACAGTTTCTGCCGAGGAAACTGTGATGGGGGGGGGTTCCTCAAGTGAGTTTACTGATGTAGAAAACACCACTAACGGGGATGCCGAAAACCAGAATAGTGACGAGACCGAGGGCGGCGAGTCTGGCGACGATGCCCAGCTTGAGGGACAGTCCGAGGAAGAGCAGCAGAACGAGGGTGCAACGACTTCGGATGACAAAACCGTTGTCGCGGCTGCGGAAAACGAGCAAACTGGAGCGGCTGCCGAGGGAATTGATGAGGCAAGTGAGCTCAAAAATAAACTTGAGAGCGTTGCGGAAAATCAGTCCGGCAGTTTTCAATTGATGAAGGACCTAGACTGCAACGAAGAGATTATTCTCAATAAGAGTGGTAGCAATATCACCCTTGATCTTAATGGCTTCAAGATAAAGTACTCGAGCAATAATAATAAGTCGCTTTTCAATGTGAGCAATAGTGCCGAGTTTACAATCACGGATTCTCGTCCGGGTGAGGATAATATCGCTGGCTCTCAGCCGCTGCAGGATCAAGACCACAATCTGATAGCTGATAATTGTGGCAAGACGGCAAAAATGCTCTATGAAAAAGACGTTCCGACTGAGCTTACCTATTACGTGACTAAATCCAGCGTGGATACTAAGGACAGCACTCGTACAAACGAGACCACCTACGAGCACAAGGTCACCATTAAAGGTGCCATCGTGGCGTGCAGCAGCAGCAAAGTGAATCTCATCAAGCTTAACGGTGGTACGTTTAACCTTCAGGGTGGCGTGCTTACTCAAAAGAACAATTGCAACGTTGATGGCCTTATCTATGCCCAGAACGGCTCTGTCAACATGAGTGGCGGATACGTTTGTGGCGCTTCTATGGGCCGCGATGGTGCTGGTGCTGGAATTCATGTCGATGGCTCAACCCTGGTGATCTCTGGCGGCGTAATCGCTGGTAACTATGCCCCCAGTGGCGGCGGCGTTTATGCCATGAATTCTACGGTAAACATGGTCGGCGGTATTATCTCCGGTAACGGTACAAATAGTTATCAAAGAGGTTATGGCGCGGGAATTTGTGCTGTGGACTCTATGGTGACCATTACGAATGGTCACATCACCAATAACAAATATCAGTTCTACCAGGACGCTGAGAGTGACTGGGGGCATCTCGGTTTCGGTTGTCACGGTGGTGGCGGCATTGCTGCCTTTAGCTCCACTCAAGGACAGAAAAAAGGCGGTCTGGTTATTAGCGGCGGCTACATCACGGGCAACTACTCTGCCGAGGCTGGCGGCGGCGTTTATGCTGGCGCTTGGAATCAAGCTCTTTCCGAGTTTACGTTTTCTGGTGGAATCATCGCCAGCAATGTGGCGCAAAACTCAGAGGGTGGCGGCATCCGTATCGCTGCGCCTACAGTTGGCGTATTTAATGTGAGCGACACGAAAGCCTACATCACTAACAATACGACCAATACCACCAACGACTGGGGCGGCGGCGGTGTGTTCGTCCAGGGCAGCAGCGTCAACAACGTTAAGCCGGCAGGCCTCGAGATAAATAACGCGCTGATTACCAACAATCATGCCAATGGCTTTGGCGGCGGGTTTGCCGCTTGCCCGACTGGTAAGACTGCCATTACCGATACCAATGGCATCGCGATTTTCGGTAATTCTGACGGTAAATCTGACGGTAATGGTTATAACCGATCGGGCGGCACCAACGGCAAGAACGATGACGCGGATAAACTCCCTGACGGCGGAGGCGGCGAAATAACTGAAGACTTTAAAAATGCCGGTCA
>CAVEDI010000101.1:0-4504 GCA_963614405.1 Oscillospiraceae bacterium
CAGACGCTTGATGTAGTTCTCGGCAGACTCGCGACGGGCACCGGGGCGAGAGGCAGAGACAGCATCAGCGGCCTGAACCAGGACATCGAGCACCGTGTTGGGGTCGACGTCGGCATGGTGAGCCTCGATAGCGTGGACGATAACGGGCTTCTCGCCATAACGGCGGGCAAGCTCGGCGCCGATGACGGCATGCGGGCCCTCGACGTCATGGTCGATTGCCTTGCCCAGGTCGTGCAGCAGACCGGCGCGCTTAGCGGTCACAACGTCCAGGCCAAGCTCGGAAGCCATCACGCCGCACAGGTCAGAGACTTCGAGGGAGTGCTGAAGCACGTTCTGACCAAACGAGGTACGGTAGCGCAGGGCACCAAGGGTCTTGACGATCTCGGGGTGCAGGTCGTGGATGCCGGTATCGAAGGCAGCCTGCTCGCCAGCCTCGCGCACGCGCTGCTGAACCAGGTCGGCAGCCTTGTGATACATCTCCTCGATGCGGGCGGGGTGAATGCGGCCGTCGGCGATGAGGTTCTCGAGGGCAACACGGGCGGTCTCACGACGGACCGGGTCGAAGCTCGAAAGAACGACGGTCTCAGGCGTGTCGTCGATCACGAGGTTGACGCCGGAAACCTGCTCGAAGGTCCGGATGTTGCGACCCTCGCGACCGATGATACGGCCCTTGAGGTCATCAGAGGGAATGTGCACGGAGGTAACGGTGACCTCGGCTGTGTGGTCGGCAGCGCAGCGCTGAATCGCCAGGGACAGAATCTCCTGGGCGGTCTTGTGGCACTCGGCGCGAACCTGCTGCTCGGACTCGCGAATGATCGTGGCAGCCTCGTGGGTGACCTCGCCGCGAACCTTATCGAGGAGCTCCTTGTGGGCGTCCTCGCGGGTCAGGTCGGCGATACGCTCGAGCTCGGAGGTCTGCTTGGCGCAGAGCTCCTCAAGCTCGCGGGAGCGCTTCTCGACCTGACCGGCCTGGCTGGACAGCTGGTGCTCACGCTTGTCGAGAGCGTCGTTTCGGCGATCAAGGGACTCCTCGCGCTGCATCACACGGTTCTCGAGCGTACGAATCTCGCTCTTACGCTGCTTGTCCTCGGCCTCGGCGGCCTGCTTGTTCTTGATGATCTCCTCTTTAGCCTCGAGCAGAGCCTCTTTTTTGAGGGTCTCGGCCTGACGCTTAGCATCACCGATCAGGGACTCAGCCTGTGCGTGTGCCGACTGGATCTTTTCGTCGGCCTCGTGAAGACTACCCTGCTTGGCGGTGCGCATGTAGGCAATGGCGGCGATGGCACCCAAAACGATGCCAACGAACGCTGCGATGATAGGCATGCTCACTCCTTTTTATGGATTCGTTACACAACAAAGCGAACCGTCCTTACGAACGGCTCGCGACATTTGAGTAATATGGGCGCAGCTTATGCGGGTCGGATACAGATAAACATATAAACAAACTCATCACAGATGAGCACATATCACAAAGCAAATGACAGTGTTTATCGTACGTTGAACCACAACAACTGTCAAATAAATGGCCCCGGCACGGCGGCTAAAACGCGGTGAACGGCAGGGCCACAAAACGCATACGCCTAAACCGCACATTCCTCGCGTTCGGCATCGAGACGTGCCTTAACGGCATCGGCGGCGATGTGATACGAGAAGCCCTTGCCCATCAAAAACCGAACCAGTTTTTCAAATCCGCGTGTCTCTGGAACACGCCGCTTGGCGAGCAGAGCTGACGCACGCGCCAAATCGTCTTCGACGGCAAAATAATCCTCGGGATAACCGGGAATGTCATCGAGCACAACATGACGGCGCTTGAGCTCTGTCTCGATTTTTCGCTGTCCCCAACCGCGCCGCTTGCGCTCCTCGATAAAGTACGAGCAAAAGCGGCTCTCGTCTAAAAAGCGATACTCGGTGGCGCGCTCGACGGCGAAATCAATCGCAGGCTGGTGAAAGCCGTAGCGAGCCAGCTTGTCACGGACCTCACCCGTCGCATGGTCGCGGCGCGATAGCATCTCGGTCACCATGGTAAGTGCACATTTACGCTCGATGAGCTGCACCGCCTCACGAAAGTTGTCCCAATCACAGGGAAGATCGGGGCGGTTTTTGACATACAGCCGCGCGACCCGCACGGGAATCCAAATGGACCGCTCAAAACCGCCCTCAAGCTCACAATCGATATGTGCGCAAGGCTTTTTGGACGCATACCCGCTCGAGAACGAGGAGGCCGCCTTCTTATCGGGAAAGACGACCGTGGCCTCGGTCACCGTATACGACATGAGCGTAACCGCTACTCGTCGTCATCATCGAGCATGGCGGAACCATCGATGGCGTAAAGCTCGTCAAACTCCTCAGGCGCAGGCTGATCGGTCAGCTCGACCTCGGACGGAGCATCGTCATCAAACTCAAGTCCGCAGGCAAGGCGGACCTTATGCTCAATCTCGTCAGCGCAATCGGGGTGTTCGCGCAGGAACGCCTTGGCGGCCTCGCGACCGTTGCCGAGCTTGTCCTCGCCATAGGCAAACCAAGAGCCCATCTTCTTGCAGATGCCGCACTCGACAGCCATGTCCAGAATCGAGCCCTCCTTAGAGATGCCCGTACCGTACATGATGTCGAACTCAGCAGAACGGAACGGAGCTGCCACCTTGTTCTTAACGACCTTGGCGCGCACGCGGTTACCGATAACCTCGTCCTTAAGCTTAATGCTGTCGATACGGCGAATGTCGATACGCACCGAAGAGAAAAACTTAAGGGCGCGGCCGCCCGTCGTAGTCTCGGGGTTGCCGAACATGACGCCGATCTTCTCACGCAGCTGATTAATGAAGATGCACGTCGTGTTGGACTTAGAAAGCGAGCCGGCGAGCTTACGGAGCGCCTGGCTCATCAGGCGAGCCTGAAGACCGACCGTAGTGTCGCCGATTTCTCCCTCGATCTCGGCACGCGGGGTCAGCGCGGCGACAGAGTCGACGACGATGGCATCGATGGCGCCGGAACGCACGAGCATGTCAACAATCTCGAGCGCCTGCTCACCCGTATCGGGCTGGGAAATCAGTACCTCGTCGATATCCACGCCGATGCGCGCGGCATACGTGGGATCGAGCGCATGCTCGGCATCGATAAATGCCACAACGCCACCCATTGCCTGGGCCTCTGCCAAAATCTCGAGCGAAAGCGTCGTCTTACCGGAGGACTCGGGACCGTAAATCTCGACGATACGGCCGCGCGGCACGCCGCCGATACCCAGCGCGGCATCGAGGGCCAGGGCGCCCGTGGGAATGGCCTCAACCTCGAGCTCGGGACCACCGTCGCCGTACCTCATGATGGAACCCTGGCCGAATTTCTTCTCGATCTCGGCCTTGGTGGTGGCGATCATCTCATCGCGCTCTTTACCCGTCGTGCGAGCATGAACGGTACGTACGGGACCTGAATTCTTGGCCATGAATAGCCCTCCTCTTAACAAACTGCATCGATAATAAACGAACGGCTGTTCGTGGTCAACCGTTCAGGCCAATCATATGCAGGCGGTCTTTCCAAAACCCAACCAAACGCCGACCAAACACTGACCAAATGTTTGACCACAAAGGACCAAATATGAACAAGGCAGGCAAAAATACATCTACAACCAGCACAAACGCCAAATGAGCCTAAGGTCCCTATCTCCACAATTAAGGGGCTCGGAGGCCCCTTAAAACACGTCTATTCCATAGAGTTGAGCACAAGGGCAATGCGACCCAATGCCTCCGTGACCGCATGGGCACGAACACACGAACGGTCACCCTCATAGTGGCAGCGCACAGAGTCCACGACCGGCACGCCCCCATCGGCGGAACGATGCGCCCAGCCAATATAGAAAGTGCCCGCCGGATCGTCCTCAGTGCCACCGCCGGGGCCGGCATAACCCGTTGCGCTCACTGCAATATCGCTCTGGTACAGCTCCAGCGAACCCACCGCCATCTCGCGCGCGGTCTGATGCGACACCGCGGTATAGCGGTCGAGCGTCTCCTGCTCAACACCAAGAACGCGATGCTTAATCTCATCGCAATAGGTCACCGCACCGCCACGCAGCACCGCCGAGGCACCCGGGATATCGGCAATCGTCGATGCGATCATACCCGCCGTCAGCGACTCAGCCGTCGAAACCGTCACGCCCCGAGCGCTCGCGTGCTCGACAATATCGCGCGCCAGCTCCTCGTTATGTGCGGAAATCTGCTCAAAAGAGTCCGTCATACCCACCAGGACCTAGACCGAAAAGACGATCTTGCGGCAGTTCCAGAAGTACTGGGCGCCCGAGATAACGGTCAAGACAACGGCAACGGCATACAGGAAGCGCGACACCGAGTAGATGCCGAGCGTCAGCGCCACCGGGCCAAGGTGCAAGCCGGCCATAGCAAAAACGCACAGGTAACCGCAGATGGAGACCATCGTGGTTGCCGTCTTGTACTTGCCGAGCTTATCGGCCGCAACAACCACGCCGGCCGCACTCGCAACCATGCGTAGGGCGCTCACCAGC
>CAVEDI010000102.1:0-20574 GCA_963614405.1 Oscillospiraceae bacterium
GGGCGTCTCGACCTCCATGAACTCACGGTTGTGCAGCGCCTCGCGAATGGCAAAGGTGAAGTCGGAGCGCAGCTTGAGGTTGGCCATCATCTCGGGACGGCGGAGATCCAGATAGCGATAGCGCAGACGGGTGTCCTCGCTGGTCTCGATGCCGTCCTCGATCTGGAACGGCGGGGTGACGGACGTGTTGAGCACCTCGGCGTGGTCGGTCAGGACCTCGATCTCGCCGGTCGCGAGCTTGGTGTTGGTGGTCTCCTCGCCACGAGCGCGCACGACGCCGTGGATCTTGATGGGCCACTCGGGACGCATGGTCTCGGCGATCTTAAAGGCATCGCCGTCGGAGTGCTCGGGGTCGAAGGTGAGCTGCGTGATGCCCTCGCGGTCGCGAAGGTCGCAGAAGATAAGGCCGCCGTGGTCGCGGCGACGGCTCACCCAACCGGTGAGGGTGACCTCTTCGCCCACGTTCTCGAAGCGAAGCTCGCCGCAGGTACGGGTGTGCATGGAATGCTCGTCAATGGGACGGGTCTGGCTCATACCAGTGATCCTCCTTTATGGATCTGTGCCGCCCCGTGTCGTTCCGGGCGGCGTCGTACAGATTTGCCCAGCCTGCGTAAACCGCGCAGCCGGACATGGCGTTCTATCTTATCGCACCCGCGTCGATGTGCCGTGAAAAAGTGGCTCCTGCCCAAAGACTTGACGGAGACGAAACAATTGACGCACCGTGGCCGTCGCTCAGGCTTGCGGCGTGCGACAATGTGCCCCAATACAACTGCACTCGGAAAGGCCCGCCATGACTGCACGCCTCATCGTTATGGATATCGACTCCACGCTCATCAACCAGGAGGTCATCGACCTGTTGGGCGAAGAGGCCGGCGTGGGCGAGCAGGTAGCGCAGATCACCGAGCGCGCTATGCGCGGCGAACTCGACTTTAAGCAGGCGCTCGAGGAGCGCGTGGGGCTGCTTGCCGGCTTGGACGAGAGCGTGTTCGAGCGCACCTTTGAGCGCGTGACGTTTACCCCCGGTGCGTTGGAGCTTGTGCGCTCGGCGCACAGCAAGGGCTGGAAGGTCGGCGTCGTGAGTGGCGGCTTCCACGAGGTCGCCGATAAGATCGTGGCCGCCGCGGGCATCGACTTTTGCCTCGCTAACCGCCTGGAGGTCGTGGACGGCAAGCTCACCGGTAAGTTGGCTGCCGACATTGTGACCAAGGAGTCCAAGCTCATCCAGCTGCTGGACTGGGCAGTTGAGTGCGGCGTCGACATGGCCCACACGGTCGCTATTGGCGACGGAGCAAACGACATCCCCATGATCCAGGCCGCGGGCACGGGCATCGCGTTTTGCGCCAAGCCCAAGACGCGCGAGGCCGCCCCGTTTGCCATCGACGAGCGCAACCTCATGCTCGCTATGGACATCATCCTGCGCGACTAACCGATCCGTCTAACAACAGAATCAATTCCTCTATGTCTAGTTTCCGAACAATTTTGTCTTAGTGTTCGGAAACATACCCTTTGAGTGCTAGACTTTGCGCCGTCGAAGGGAACATATATGGATAAGCGAGACCTAGAGCAGCTGCTGAGCGATGTTGCCGGCGGAGCAGTCACTCCGACAGTCGCCCTCACGCGCATCCAGACGGCGCCGACCGCCGATCTGGGTTTTGCGCAGCTCGATCTTTCGCGCGGAGTGCGCCAGGGAGCCGGCGAGGTTGTCTACGGTGCCGGTAAAACCGCCGAGCAGATTGCCGCCATTATCGAAGCGCTGCGCGATGCCGGCCAGGAACGTATCCTGGTCACGCGCCTGGATGCCGAAAAAGCCGCGCGCACCGCTGAGCTTCTCGGCAACGGCATTGACCTGGGATATGTCCCGGACGCGCAGCTCGCCCTCGTGGGCGGCAAGCCCTCCCCTACCGGCAACGGACGCATCGTCGTCGCCTGCGCCGGCACGAGCGACTTACCCGTCGCCGAAGAAGCCGCGTTGACGGCCGAGTTCTATGGCAACGAGGTCGACCGCCTCTACGACGTAGGTGTCGCCGGCCTGCACCGCCTGCTCGCGCATGCCGAGGAACTTGCCCAGGCGCAGGTGGTCATCGCCATCGCCGGCATGGAGGGCGCGCTGGCGAGCGTTATCGGCGGTCTGGTGAGCTGTCCGGTCATCGCCGTTCCCACCAGCGTTGGCTACGGCGCAAGTTTTGGTGGCGTAGCCGCGCTGCTCGCCATGCTCAACTCCTGTGCCAGCGGCGTTTCGGTCGTCAATATCGACAACGGCTTTGGCGCCGCCTACCAGGCAAGTCTTATCAATCATCTGAGCGCCGGCACACCCCGCGCCCGCTAAGGAGCATTCCATGTCCAATCATCAGCACACGCTTATCATCGACGGCACCTCGGGCATCAGCGGCGACATGACCGTCGCGGCCCTGCTCGATCTGGGCGCCAGCGAGGAGCACCTGCGCGAACAGCTCGCCACACTGCCGGTTGACGGGTTTGAGGTTGCCGTTACACGCGTAAACAAGCATGGCATCGACGCCTGCGACTTTGACGTTCAGCTGGCAGAGGAGCTCGAGAACCACGATCACGATATGGCCTGGCTCTACGGCAACAAAGCAGCTGCCGAGCACGAGCACGAGCACCACCATCATGACCATGGTGAGCACGAACACTGCCATGAGCATGATCATGAGACCCACGGCCATGGCCACGAGGGTCATCATCACGCCCACCACCATCACCATCGTTCTTCGGCGGACGTCACCGCCATCATCGACGGCTCGCGGCTAAGCGATGGCGCTAAGCGTCGTGCGCTCGCCATCTTTACCGCGCTCGCCGCCGCCGAGGCCAAGGCCCACGGCAAAACGCCCGAGACCGTCATGTTCCACGAGGTAGGCGCCGTCGACTCCATCGTCGACGTCTGCTCTGTCGCCATCTGCCTCGACGACCTGGGTATTGAGGATATCGTGGTCGAGTCGCTCTCCGAGGGCCACGGAACCATCCACTGTGCCCACGGCCTTATGCCCATTCCCGTCCCCGCTGTCGTCAACCTGTGCCAGGCGGGCAATATCGCCCTCATGCCTGCACCAGTCGCTGGCGAGCTCGTGACGCCCACGGGCGCCGCCATCGTCACCGCGCTGCGTACGTCCGACCAACTGCCCTCACGCTACCACATCGAAGCCGTCGGCTACGGCGCCGGCAAGCGCCCCTACGAGGGTTGCTCCGGCACGCTCCGCTGTCTGCTCGTTCACGTGGATGCATAGCCATGGATGCCCGCAAAGAAAAAAGCCGCGCCGCCATCGTTGCGGCGTTCTCCGAGCTGCTACGCGAAGAGGACTACGGCAAGATTACCGTCGGCGACATCATCGCGCGCGCTCACGTAGGCCGTGCGACATTCTACGGTCTCTTTAAGAGCAAGGACGACCTACTGTCCGAGCTCGTGAGCGACATCTGCACCCACGCCCTCGACGACGATGGCACACCGCTCGACGACCCACTCGTGCAAGTCGAGCATATCCTCAACAACCTCTGGGAACGCCGTCAGGGCGTTCGAGCCCTCGTAGCCGGAGCCGGCTCGCGCGTCTTCGCCGACTGTCTCCGCAAGACCATCATGTCGCGCGCAGCCGAAACCGTCCCCGCCGACCCCGCAGGCCCCGCCGGCACCATGGACCGCAGCTTCCTACTACACCACATAGCCTCAAGCTTCGTAGCCACCGTCCAATGGTGGGCCTGGCACAACTTTCAAGTAGACAAAGCCGACGTAGCCAAAGACTACTTATCGGCCATAAAACCCCTCTTCAACTAAGTAAGAACATCATCCCAAAGCATCGCCCCAACCCAGGGCGCCACGCATCCCAAAGTGTCAACAACAGCCCAACGCCCCTATCAGCAACAAGCCCCGCCCATCCAAATTCAGATTTATATGTTGGGTTGCTTGCTCGAGCGCAGCAAAGACCCCGCAGCTGGCCGCATGGGGTAACTTCCCAGCGCATTCCGCAGGACGCAAAAAGGCTCGCCGCACGAAGTGCGCAGCGAGCCTTTTTGCATGTCCGAGGACGCGCTGGGAAGTTACCCCATGCGGCCAGCGGACAACTATGTAGCCTTGAACTAGAACATACCCAAGAAACCATGCACAAACAGCGCGGCCAGAGCGGCACCGACAAACGGAGCGATGCCAGGAACGAGCAGGCCGTACTTCCAGTTGTTGTCAGCCTTGTTCTTGATCGGCAGCACCTGATAGGCCATGCGAGGACCAAGGTCACGTGCCTGGTTCATGGCGAAGCCGGTGATGCCGCCCATGCCCATGCCAACAGCCCAAACAATCAGACCGACGCAGATAGCGAGCATCAGAACGTTCTCACCAGCGCGGCTAGCAGCAGCGAGGATGGCGCTGATGAACACAAAGGTGCAGATAGCCTCGCAGAAGAAGTTACGGGCATAGTTCGTACCCTCGGTGGTGGGGTTGGTCGAGAAGATGTTGCGCTGGGCAATGGGATCGACGACACCATCGGAAGCCTTGAACTCATCGGCATACATAAGCCACGCGATCACGGCACCCGCAAAGCCGCCGAGCATATCGGCAATCATGAAGGGGATGCAGCTGCTCCACGGCACCAGGCCGACGATGCACTGGGCAAGCACCATGGCGGGGTTCATGCACACGGCGCCGCCAAAGATAAACAGAGCAACCGAGATGCCAAAAGACCAGGTGGTGATGGCAAACATGTGGCCGGAGCCCTGATACTTGGTGCCCTTAAGCACGGTATCGCAGTGCACGCCCACGCCAAAGATGATCATGAGGGCCGTTGCGCCGAATTCGCAGAGGAGTTTGGTAAGCATAAAACCTTATCTTTCTTGTCGGTTATAAACGATTCGTTTAGGCCGCGTACTAGTGCTGAGCGACGACAACGCCCAGGCCATCGGGAATGACGGCCACCTTGGCATCGGCACCCTTCATCTCAAAGGCGAGCTTGAGCGCCTCATCGAGGGTGTTAACCGGCGTCATGTGCATATCCTTGATCATCTGGTGATCGCACAGGTCGGTAACCATGATCACAGGGTGATGCGCCAGGATGCGGGCAAAGATCTGGCTCGTCCACTGGTCGGGCAGGGTCTCGTCCTTAGGACGGTCGATGCAGGCGCGCTCAAACTCTGCCGGATCATTGTCGGCGATGTTGTGATAGAAGCCCTCGCCACCGTGACCGTCGGCACAACCGGCGACATCGATGATCACGCCGCCCTCGGGAAGTGTGGCCTCTGCAGAGCACATGCCCTTCACGGCCTGATAGATGTTCTGGTCGAGCGGGTAGCCGCCGTTGGTGGTAATGGCAATCTCGCACTCGACGGGCTCAACGCCGGCAAGGCTCTTCACGAACTCGCAGCCAGCCTCGTGCGCCTTGTGGATGTCGCCGGCAAAGGAGCCGATGACCTCGTGCTTGCCGTTGAGCACCACGTTGAGCACAAAGGCAAGGTGAGCCATCTCGGCAGCGGCAAACATGTCCTCGCTCACGTGGTTGTGGCACAGGTTGCCGGCACGCGAATGGGAATCGTTCACAAACTGACCGTTGTGGTTGTACATGATGGTCTTGTAGCTGGCGATACCAGGCAGGACGGACTTGCGGCTACCAGAGAAACCGGCAAAGAAGTGCGGCTCAATAAAGCCCTCGGCAAGCAGCAGATCGCAATCGGCAGCAATCTTGTTGATGATGCACTCGCCGCCAGAAGGCAGGGTGCCGATCTTTTTCATCATGCTGTCATCGGTCGCGACGTGCATAACGATTTCCTCGTTGGCAACGATCTCCTCGCCGTACTTGTTGACGAGCTCCTCGTGCGTCGACGGACGATGCATACCCGTAGCAACCAGAATACGCACGCGAGCCTTGGGCGCAGCAGAATGGATGTGATGCAGCAGAATAGGCATCGTCACACGCGAGGGAACGGGACGCGTATGATCGGAGCTAATAATGACGATATCCTTCTTGCCAGCACAAAGCTCCTCGAGCGAAGGCGAGCCATAAAGGTTGGCAAGCGACTCCTCTACCAGCTCTTCCTGCGATTTCGTGGTCTTAAACTCGTTTTGATGACCTTCCATCACACCCGCGAAATTCTTATCCTCGAGCTCCAGATGCAACGTCTTGTGGTCAAACGGTAGTTCACATTCAAACAATGACGAGCGCCCTCTTCCTTTCAACTGACACACTAGATAAACCGTTGGAAGGATACGCCGCTCACCGAAAAACACCACCGTCCACCGACTCATTAACACAACGTTCATATTTGACCCACAACAAAACGGCCACGACCCCAAACGGGACCGCAGCCGTCACAGCTGTAAGGCGCAAAGCGCGCCTTATTCCCTTCAGCTTTAATCCCAGAAGACCGAGGACGAAGGGACCCGACGGGTTTCCCTCTGAATGCATTCCGCAGCACGAAGCCCCCTTATCCACAGCTCCGAAGGAGCAGGATAAGGGGGCTTCAAGTGCGAGGACGCATTCAGAGGGAAACCCATCGGGTCCCGGTGAGAGCCACAGGGCTATCGATTACCCCGTGTTCTGCAGTCCTGCCGAGACGCCGGTCACAGTCGAAAGAATCAGGCTCATGTACTCGGCCTTCTTCTCCTCGGCCATCTCGTCCTGGTTCATACGCACCTCGCGAAGGGCGCGGACCTGGGCGATGGACAGGGCGTCGACGTAGGGGTTACGTACACGGACGGCGCAGCCGAGCACGCGACGGCGCTGCAGCGGCCACTCGTCACCGACGATGGCAAGGACCCACTTACGCGTGAGCTGCATCTCGGTGAAGACCTTCTCGGACAAATCATCGCGGTCGCCCAGGTGCAGATACATCTTGGCGATGCGCTGGTCGGTCTTGGCGATCGACATCTCGATGTTGTCGATAAAGGTGCGGAAGAACGGCCACTCCTGGTAGGCAGCCTTGAGCTGGTCAAGATCGCCAAGCTGCTCGCAGGCGGTGCCCAGACCGTACCAAGCGGCCAGATTGATGCGCGCCTGGCTCCAGCTGAAGATCCACGGAATGGTACGCAGGTCGTCGAGCGACTTGGCACCCAAGCCGCGCTTGGCGGGACGAGAGCCGATCGGCAGCAGACCGACCTCGGTCAGCGGCGTCACGGTCGAGAACCACGGTGTAAAGTCCTCGGTGTTCAGCAGGTCCAGATAGCGCTCGTGGCTTGCAGCGTTAAGCTTCTCGGCCATATCCCAGAACTTCTGCGTGGTCTCGGTGTTGGTCTTCTCGACGCTCGGGGCCGACTGCAAAAGCGTTGCGGCGGCAACGGACTCAACATGGCGCTGAGCCAGCGTGCGGTTGCCGTAACGGGCAAAGATGACCTCGCCCTGCTCGGTAAGCTTAAAGAAGCAATTGACCGAACCCTTGGGCTGAGCCAGCACGGCCTTGTTGGCCGGGCCGCCGCCACGGCCCACGGCACCGCCGCGACCGTGCATGAGCACCAGGTCGATATCGTTCTTCTCTGCCCACTTGGCGATGCGCTCCTGCGCGGAGTGCAGCGCGAGCATGGCCGTGGTAGGACCGGCATCCTTGGAGGAGTCGGAATAGCCCAGCATGACCTCCATGCGGCGGTTGGTCTGGGCAAGGCGCTTTTGCACCACGGGCAGCGTAAGCATCTGGTCGAGCACGTCGACGCAGCCCTCGAGGTCCTCGAGCTGCTCGAACAGCGGGATCACGTCGAGCTCGGGGACATCCTCCTCGTGTGCAAAGGACAGGTGGGCGAGCTCAAAGACGTCGGCCACATGCTGGGCGCTCTTGGTGAACGAGATGATGTAGCGGTGCGCCATCTTCTTGCCGTAGCGCTTTTGAATGGAGCCGATAGCGCGGAAGGTATCGATGACCTCGCGCGTCATAGGCTGCAGATCGCCATGGATACCGTTCTCGTGGATATCCTTGAGGGCGCGGGCGTGCACCACGGAGTGCTGACGGAACTCCATCTCGACCATGTGGAAGCCGAAGGACTCGACCTGCCAGATGATGGTCTGGACCGGGCCGTAAGCAGCACGGACGGCTCCGCAGGCGGCCAGCGAGCGCTGGACGACGCGCAGGTCCTCCAGGAACTCATCGGCGCTGTGGTACATGGTGTCGGTGATACGACGCACGGTGGCGTTCAGGCGGTCGGCCATGACGAGCATGACGGCGCGATGAGGCTCGTGCTCGGAGATCAGCTCGGCGCGGGCCGTGTACCGAGGGCTCATCTCGACCTGATGGTTCCACAGGTTGATGAGCTCGGCAGACGGCTTGCTGTAGGTGGCTTCGAGCGTGAGGTTGCGGCCGATGCGGCGGCACTTGTCCTCGAGCTTGAGCACCATGTGGGTGAAGTACTTGGCGGCGACCTCACGGCTCACCTTGGCGGTGACGTTGGGGTTGCCGTCGCGGTCGGAACCGATCCAGCTGCCGGGATGGAAGAACGCCGGGCACAGCGGCGGCACGGTACCGGCCTTGTCGCCCAGCACCCAGTCGTCAAAGCGACGATAGATGACAGGGATGACGTCAAACAGCGTGTTATCGAAGATGTCGATGATGGTATCGGCTTCCTCGACCGGCGTGGGCTTCTTGAGCGCGATGGGGCTCGTACGCACCAGGGCGTCGATCTCCTGCAGCATATGGCGCTCGTTCTCCACCAGGTCGGAGCCGCCCAGACGCGGACGCTCCTCCAGCAGGTTGGAGATACGGCGAATCTTGCCCTCGACGGCCTTACGACGGGCCTCGGTGGGATGCGCGGTAAAGACAGGGTGGAACTCGAGCTTGCCGAGCAGCTCATTGGCACCCTCGACGCCCATCTCGTTTACCAACTGGTGATAGGCGACGGTGAGTTCGTTGGCGGGATCGACCTCGGTATCGGTCGATGCGCCGGCCTCGCGCTCGCGCAGCTGCGCCACACGGTAGTTCTCCTCCGACAGGTTTGCCAAGTGGAAGAAGCTCGTAAAGGCGCGAACGATGACCTGCTGCTTATCAAGCGGCAGGCTGTCAATCAAATCGACGACTTCGCGAAACGCCACGGCGGTGGGCTCGTCGGCAGTGGGCACGCCCTGTTCGTCAACGGACTCGTCGGCAGCGCGGCTACCGGGGTTGCCAGCATTGGCCACAATCTCGGCTGTCAAAATCTTGTCGAACAGGTCCGCGATCTCGGGATCATACTCGCTAAGCACACGACGTTCCAGGCGCAGGAACAGCGCCAGATTATCGCGCAGCTCCTCGGGGATCTCGATCTCGGCGAGACGCTCCCTGGACTCGGCATTCGAGCCGATTCGGTTAACGAGGCGGTTGACCACGGCAGCGACGCGCGCCGCGGCTTCGGGTACAGACTGGTTGCTTAGGTTCTCAGCCACGTTTCCTCCCATTCCTCCTTCTATGCACGTAACATGCGATATTCATTATAGGCGCTTGAGAAATACTTTCGACACTGATTGCGCTTTACCACACAAAAGTATTTTCTGCATTGCAAGGGTTTTTGCCCCAAATGGTCGTATTTCTCGGTGGGCGGCATATGCAAACGAGGGCATTCCGCATAAATGCGAAACACCCCCGTAACAATAGCTCGTCGCGAGCGGGACATGTTAGCGGGTCCGCAGCTCAAAAAGATGCGCTACAGGCGCTCGCGAACCGCCTCGACCACGTTGGCCAGATCGACCAGTACCTCGTCATGGCTCTCCATGTCGCGCACCTTGACCTTGCCGGCGGCAAGCTCGTCGCCGCCCAGGACCAGGATGAGCTTGGCGCCCACCTTATCGGCCTGCTTAAACTGGGCCTTGAGCGAACGGCCCTGATAGTCGGCCTCGGTCACGATGCCTGCGGCGCGAAGCTCCTGCGTAATGGCAAAGACGTTCTGGCGCAGTTCCTTGCCGGCGTTGGCGACGTAGACGCACGGGGCCTCATCGGCACCCAAATCGCTGCCAAAGGCCTGCAGGGCCAGCAGGGCGCGCTCAAAACCGACAGCGAAGCCGACGCCTGCCGTGGGCTTGCCGCCCTCGAGCTCGACCAGGCCATCGTAGCGGCCACCGCCGCCGATGGAGCCGACGCCGGCGCCAGGGGCCTCGACCTCAAAGACAGTACGGGTGTAGTAGTCCAGGCCGCGCACCAAGGTGGGATCCTCGACATACTCGATACCGGCGGCATCCAGATAGCGCTTGACCTGCTCGTAGTGCTCGCGGCACTCGTCGCACAGGTTGTCACCCATCAGCGGCGCGTCGGCCATGATCTCGCGGCAATGGTCGTTCTTGCAGTCGAAGGCACGCAGCGGGTTGAGCTCGGCGCGCTCGCGGCACTCGTCGCACATCTCGTCTGCGTGATCGAGGATGAACTGCTTGACCTGCTCGCGGTAAGCCGGACGGCACTGGGCGTCACCCATCGAGTTGATGAGCAGACGAAGCTTGGAAAGATCGAAGCCCAGGCGCTTGTAGAACTCCATGAGCATGATGATGCACTCGGCGTCTGCCGCCGGATCGGGAGCGCCGAGCCACTCGATACCCACCTGGTGGAACTGGCGCAGGCGGCCCTTCTGGGGACGCTCGCCGCGGAACATGGCCTCGGCGTAGTACGCCTTAAACGGCGTGGAGCCCTGGGGCACCAGGTTGTTCTCGACGACGGCGCGCACCACGCCGGCCGTGCCCTCGGGGCGAAGTGCCAGGCGCTGCTTGGGCTTGAGCTTGGTATCGGTACCCTCGGTAAAGACGCGCTCCAGGTTGGCGCCGCTAAACACGCGGAACATCTCCTTGCGCACGACGTCGGTCGACTGGCCGATGCCGTGGACAAAGACGTCCACCTGCTCGATCGCGGGCGTCTCGATAGGTTTAAAACCAAACGGCTCGAACACGCCGGCAGCGATCTGCTGCATCTTTTGCCAGGCGCGCATCTCGGCGCCGATAAGGTCGCGGGTTCCCTCCGCCTTCTGTGCCTGCATGGGCAAACACCTTTCTTTTGTATCGCGTCATAGGTAGTGGTCATTATACGGCACAAAAACAAAACGCGGTGGCGCGTCTGACCGAACGAGGGTATGGGGACTCGTTCGGCCAGATGCGCCGCCGCTGTTTGTGATCCGTATTCCTCCGTCCCCTTCGGATCGCGTAATCCCTTGGGGACGGAGGAAAAGGGATCATTTCGTAGGCCCGTGGCCGCCTTGGAAACCGAATGATGGTACGAGCATCCATTCGGCTTCCAAGGCGGCCACGGACAGAACGGGGCGAACAGAAAAGAGCGACGGACGTCTACTCCCCCGCCACGCTCGCGCGCAGCTTGGCGGCGATGGGCTCGGATGCCAGCAGGAACACGAGCATGACCACGGAGCACGCCAGGCACACGATCCAGGTGCTCGCAAAGGAGCCCGTGGCATCGAACAGCACGCCCGAGACAATGGCACCTACGGTGCCGCCGACCATCTCGAGCGAGGTAATGGTGCCCGTGACCTTGCCGAGGTCAGCCATGCCAAACTGCTTGGACGCGGCGATGGTAGGCGTGATGGTGCCCATGCACGTTCCGATACCAAAACTCACCGCGGCCACGATGGGACCGAGGTCCGTCGTCGGGAAGCACAGCGCCACGCAGGCGATAATGCACGCAACGGAGCCAAGGATATTGCCAAAGCGCAGGCCAAAGCGGTCATAGATCGCACCGAGCGAGATTTTGGCGATAACGACGGTAACCATATAGGCCGAAAGCACAGTACCTGCCCACATGGGATCGTGGCCGCCCGTGACAATCTTGGCACCGTTGACGGTAACGCTCGTCATGTTGGTGACCTGGTTGGGCAGGATGGCGCCGTTGACCAGGCCCATAAAGAGGAAGGCAACGACAAGCAGCCAAAATGCCGGGTTCTTCTTGATACGAGACCAGCCGACGCTAACCTCGGGCGCCGTGTGCTCGTCCTTGTCGCCGGCCGTCGAGACGGACGGATCGCCCGGGTTCTCGCCGAGCGGCTTAAGGCCAATCTCGGAAGGCTTGGTGCGGAAGGAATAGGCCGTGATGGGCAGCGCCGCCACAATGCAGACGGCAGCGAGCACCAGGAACGCAGAGCGCCAGCCCACACTCACGATCAGCGAGCTCACGATCGGCGAGAGAATGGCTCCGCCAAAGCCCGAGCCCGAAAGTGCGATGGAAATGGCAAGGCCGCGTTTAGCGGTAAACCAGTTGGCGGTCACAAGGCTAATGAGCAGACGGGTCGAGGCCACAGCGAAGCAGCCCGAAACGGCAAAGAGCACGTAGACCTGCCACAGCTCACCGACAAAGCTCATGCCAGCAAGCACCGCCGAGGTAGCGATAACGGTGAGCGAGCCCAATACGCGGCCACTCACCTTATCGGCAACATGACCGATAACGAGCGAACCCACGACACTCACCACGGTGGAGATGGCATTGGAGACGTTGTACTGCGCAAGGGAAATACCCAGGTCGCTGACGATCAGCGGCTGGAACAGGCTCATGCAATTGACAAAAATCGTGTAACACGTGGCCATGATCACGAAGCCGGAGGCCACCACGAGCCAGCCGGGGAAGAACTTACGCTGCTGGGGCATACTGCTCCTTTTAGACAAACGAATAGCCGGCGCCGGGCGCCGGTAGTGCCCAAGATTGCCTTGAAAGACAAGGGCATAGGCCTTACGGCCATGCCCGCAGGCTTGAAAGGCAAGGTTGGGTGCTACCGGTGGTCGGAGATATAGCCCAAAGCGACGGCGGTATAGGCCGCAGCACCGAGCGGCAGCTCGGCATCGTTAAAGCGCGCCTTGGGATGATGCTGGGCAAAATGCTCGTCCGTGTCGGTTACGGCCGCGCCCACGGTAAAGTACGCACTTGGGATCTCGCTCGAGATCAGCGCGAAGTCCTCACTCGCCATGGCATGGAAAAGCGGCAAGAAAGCCGTCTTGGGCAGCACTGCGCCCACGTAGCCAAGCGACGCCTGAGTCATATCGCTGTCGAGTACAAGCGGCGGAACATCCGAAAGCGTCTCGATGGTCGCCGGCGTACGATAGGTCGTAGCAACGCCGTTAACGACCTCCGCGATGCGGGTCTTTAGGTGAGCCATGAGCTCAACATCAAAGCCGCGCAGCGTTCCCTCGAGCACGCAGGTGTCGGGGATGACGTTGGCCGCCAAGCCGCCGGCGAACTTACCAACGGTAAGTGCGACTTCCTTGGCCGCCGGCACCTCGCGGGAGATAAGCTCCTGGAGCGCCAGGTGCACGTGGACGCCGGCCGTGATGGGGTCGATGCAGATCTCGGGGCTGGAACCGTGGCCGCCCTTGCCCTGGAGCGTGATGCGGAAACCGTACACACCCGAGAGCGCCGGGCTGCCGTAGAGCACCAGGCCAAGCGGCGACTGGCTGTTGACATGCATGGCAAAGGCCGCCTGAGGGCGCGGGTTCTCGAGCAAGCCGTCGGCGATGGCAGCGCGTGCTCCCTCAAAGGTCTCCTCGCCCGGCTGGAACAGCAACTTGACGGTAGCGTTGGCCTCCACAAGCTCGGCCTCGCGGGCCTTGAGCAGGCGCGCCGCACCAAGCAGGGCCGTCGCGTGCATATCGTGACCGCAAGCATGCATGCAGCCATTGGTGGATGCAAAGGGCTCGCCGGATTCCTCGACAACGGGAAGGGCATCCATATCGCCTCGGAGCATGACGACCGTTCCGGCCTGCTCGTCCTTGCACGTGCCATTGCCCTGAGCGGCCGCACCGGCACCGATCAGGCCAACGACGCAGGAACCGTCGACTAGCGTGGTATGGGGGATGTCCATCTCGTCCAGACGTGCCTGGATATAGGCAGACGTCTGCGGAAGATTGTTACCCAGCTCGGGCATCTGGTGTAGATCGTGTCGCCATGCAGCGAGCTCGTCTGCAAAAGCCTGAGCTTCTGCGACAAGACCGTCACCGATAGCGGCCTGCGCCGCCGCGGTGGCCTGGGGCGCTGGTTGCGGTTGAAAATCGGACAGAGCTGATGCCATAGAAGCCCTCCAGTAACGTTTTTGCAGCACGCACTTTGATAGCGTAAAGTGCAAGGTACAACTGTAAGGGCATGACATAAAAATGCCGCCCTGGGAGGGCGGCGCAACAAGTTGTTTACAATTGCGGGTGTGATTTTCGGCGCAAGAAATCGAAATGCGTCTCGCTCAAGATAATCGAAAGAAAGATGAGCGCGAAGCCGGCGAGCAGGCGCGAGGTGAGCGCCTCCCCCATCAGCAGCACCGAGAACAGCACGCCCGAAGGCGACTCCATCGAAAGGAGCAGTGAGCCCGTCGAGGCCGAGACATGCGCCAAGCCGACGTTTTGGATGAGCAGAGCCGCGCATGTGCAACCAACCGAGAGAAACGCCATCGCGCTGATAAAGCTCGGCGTCCACACGGACAGAGGCGCTTGGGTCTCGAATAGCAGCGACGTTGCCAGGCTCAGCACGCCGTTGCCCACAAACATCCAAAACGTGATGACGTTGATGTCCATTTTGCGACCGTACTTGGCAGTCACCGCCATCTGGATGGCGAAAAAGACCGCACCCGCCAGCGTAATGACATCACCGATGTTGAATTCAACGCTATCGAGCGCCACCAAGCCAATGCCCGCCAAGCACAGCAGCGCCGCGCCCAGGTTATAGCGGGTGAGTTTTTCGCCGCTCAGAAAATAGCTCGCGAACGGCACAACGATGCAATACGTGCCCGTCAAAAAAGCATTCTTGCCCGCCGTGGTGTGCGCCAGACCGACTGTCTGCAGGGCGTAGGCGGCCCACATAAGTGCGCCCATGCCAAGTCCGACGATAAGGTTGCGGGCGTTGAGGTGCGCGATGATGCGCTTGTGGAAGATGAAAAACATGACCAACGCCGCAGGCAGAAAGCGCACGTAGAGCAGTTCGAACACCGGAATGGTGTCGAGCGCGTCCTTCATGGTCGTAAAGGAGTAGCCCCAGACGACTGCCACCGAAAGCAGCAGGACTTTCCAGAACAGCGGCGAGCGAGCGCCGGCGCCGCGGGAGGTGCCGCCCGCGCCCAGGTCCTCGCGAGCAACAGGGCTATCGGGCATCATTTCGATATTGTCAGTGGCATGCTGGGCCATAGGGCATCCTCGCGCTCAATCTGGGCGTGGTGTCCGCACGCGCATGGCTGCGTGCCGCCTCATGGTCAAATAAAAGCAGGGCGCACCGGACCCCCGGCACGCCCCGCTACTGTAGCAACAACCAAGCAGCCCGTGCAATTCACTACGCTAAAGCATCGGGTTGGAAGATCTCGATGTTCCGACGGCGTTTACGTTGCTGAACTAAATCAATTTGGTTGACTCCAGTTTTTCGATGATCCAGTCGTTGGCTTTGATGACCGGGCGGCGGAAGACGACGCCCAGTGCCAGCGACGGAATCAGATAGCTTGCCAAGATGCCCAGCTCAACCCAGTACTCCATGTGGTACGCACCGGCCATGGCGGCATGCATGGCGTTGATGCCGTGGGTGAACGGCAGGAACGGATAGATCGCCTGGAACACGGGGCCGGTCATCTCGATGGGGAACGTGCCGCCCGAACCGCCGACCTGCATGACCAGCAGCACGACGGCGAGCGCCTTGCCGATATCGCCAAACGAAACCGTAAGCGTGTAGACGATATTGGAGAACACGAGACTCGCGACCCAGCCCGCCAGCACAAACTGCAGCGGGTCGTCGCACTGGATGCCAAAGAACAGGATGTCGCCCGCACACACGAGCGTTGCCTGCAGCAGGGCCAGACCGCCAAAGAACAGGTAGCGGCCCAGGTAGATCTCGTGCAGGCGCACGGGGATGAGCTCGTTGATAAGCTCATCGTCAACCGAGACCTTCATCATGGCCGCCAGCACAATCGAGCCCACCCAGAGCGACAGAATCGTGTAGAACGGTGCCATGGCCGAACCGTAGTTGCGGATCGGATAGACCGGCTTGCGATCGAGCGCGACGGGGCCGGAAAGCGACACGGCCAGACCCTCGGGATCATTGCCGATCATCGTCTTGATCGTAGCGAGGTCATCCGACATCAAGGCGCCGTCGAGCTCGTCCTTAAACGCACTGATCTTGTCCGACGCCTCGCCCAGCTGATCAGAAGCCTTGTTGACCAGCTTTGCAGCCTTGGAGAGGCCCTTTGCCAGCGAACCGGATGCGTCGGTCAGGCCAGCAACAGCACTATCCAGATCGTTCGAAATACCGTTCAGCGAATCCAAAACGCCCGAGATGGTCTTCTTGAGCTCCTTTGCCTTGGCCGAAAACGTAGAGTCGTAGTCAGTCTTGGCGCCCGAGATACCAGCCTTGGCATCCGCGATTGCCTGATCGACCTCGGCACGCGACTTATTAACCTCTGCCATGCTGTCAGAGAGAGACTTCGCGGTGGCCGTCAAGTCCTTGGCGTTGTTGCGATACTCCACAGCAATCCTGCTCAGCGATGTTGCCACAGACTTGAGGCTGTCCTGGAGTTTTTCGTCAGTCACCTGATCGGCAAAGCTGCGGAGCTGGTCGGCCGTGGCGTCGATATCGTCGGCACGCGTGTTGAGCGCCGCCGCGGCATCGTTGAGCTGGGACACTGTAAGGTCGACATGTTGATTCGCGGCATCAAATGCCTTCGCAAGCTCGGCGGACACGTTGTCAAACGAGCCCGCGCTTCCGTCAATCGCGGCATTGATGGCGTCGTTGGCGTCCTTCAGCGCTTCCTTGGAATCGCTAATACCGCTCTTGACATGCTCCATCAGCTGCTTCGTTGACTCATCGACCGTGCCCGTCTGCTTGAGCATGCCGCCCGCCGATGTCAGTGAATCGGACGTAGAGCTCAAAATGCCCGCGAGCGACGTCGCACTCGCCTGAACGTCCTGCAGGTCCTCGACCGAATCGCCCAGCGTAGAGGACAGATTGGCGATAAAGTTGCTCACCTGGTCGGTGCTCATATAGTCGAGCAGGCTGGACACGGTCTTAAGGCCGATCGTCGTAATGGTCTCGGTAAAAGTTTTGTTAACCTGGCTCTGGACGGCGCTCGAACCCTTCTCGGTCACGATCTGCGCAATGGCGTTGGCCTTCTGATTCTCGTAGAACTCGATATCAGCGTGTTTCACGTCGGTCGAGAAAAGCGTCATCATGTCAGCGCTAAACGTTTTGGGGATAACGACGGCAGCATAGTACGCGCCCGACTTAACGCCCTCGATAGCCTTTTCGCGATTGTTGAGCACAACCCAATCGAAGCTCTCGTTGCCGCGTAGGGTGGCGGTCACGTTTTCGCCCACGTTAACCTCGACGGGGATCAAATCGCTCTCGTAACCCTCATCGGTGTTGACCACGGCGATCTTAAGATTGCCGGTGTTGCCGTACGGATCCCAGCTGCCGGCGATGTTAAACCACGCGTACAGACACGGTACGATAATGAGGCCCATCACGACAACCAAGCCGATCACGGAGCGAGACACGTTTTGGACATCGCGCTTAAACAGATGCAGGATGTTCTTCATTTATGCCTCACCTCCTTTGGAGTGCTTGCCAAGCGCGGTGGTATCTCCATCATTTGTGGCTGTGCTGTCGCTGCCCTGAGATTTATGGTGCGAGCCGATATGCGGCAAGCGGCCCGTGGACTGATCGCCGCCCTTGGCACCACGCTCGCTGGCGTTGAGGCCAAACATGTGGCGGGCGGCAGGAATGGCGGCCGTGTGTTCGCGCATCTCGCGACGCAGGTCCTCATCCGAAAGCGCCGAGATGCGCATCTGGGTATTGAGGCTCGCTCGGATATATTCGATATTGATAAGCCAGCCGCAGATGGCAATAACCGAGATGATCCAAATGACAAGCAGGATGATCTTGCCGTTATTGTCGATATCGAGAACCGTCGACAGGACAAAGAGCAGGACCTGAACGCCCACCACGGCGGCAAAACCGCCCTTGATGTAGTACGGGTAGCGATGTTCAAAGGCGACCGCATGATCGAGCAGTTCGCGACGGTACGAATCGGAATCGAGCATGACGCGCATGGCCGTGCGCAGCGAGTAGCGCTGGCGCGGCAGGTCGTTGGACTCGCAAATCATCATACCGGTCGTGGAGAGCTGTTTATCAAAGAGCAGGTTAAGGTTGAGCAGCAGCGGACGCAGCTGCAGGCCGATAAAGAGCGCCACGATCAAGAACACGCCCAGAATGCACAGGTTAAACAGGTAGTTGAACGAATACATGCCGCCGACCGTCTCGCGCAGCAAATTGATGCCGTAGGTAAAGGGCAGCAGCGGGTGCAGCCACTGGAAGAAGCCGGGCATCATCTCGATGGGGTACATGCCCGACGAACCCGGGATCTGCACGATAACCAGAATGACGCCGATTGCCTTGCCGATGTGCTTAAACGTAGTGGACAGCGCGTAAATGATGTTGACGTACGTAAACGAGATGGCGATGCCGCCCAGCACGAACAGCAGCGGGTTGACGCACTGTACGCCAATGACCAGATCACCCACCGTAACGATGATGGCCTGCAACGCGCCCAGGATCACCATGAGCAACCAGCGGCCAAAGTAGCCTTGGCGCGCCGTAAAGCTGCCAGCACCTTCACGGTCGACCTCGAGCTTGTAAATGGCGATGAGCACATAGCCGCCCACCCAAAGCGCCAGGTTGGTATAGAACGGGGCAATGCCCGAACCGAAGCTCTTAACCGGATAGATCGACTTGGACGCGAGCTCAACCGGAGATGCCATGAAGTCTGCGACGTCATTGACGTCGACGCCCATCAGGTCGGCCAGCTCGCCCATGGACTCGGAGGTCTGTAGCGCCGCGATGTCGTTGGCGGCGGTTGCGAGCTTGTCCTGGACCTTGGCAAGCGAGGAATCGGTCTGGGACAGCGTGGTCTTGGCCTGGCCGAGCGTAGCGTTAAGCTGCGAAAGCGTACCGCGCGCGCTTGCAATCGTGGGCGTGAGGCCAGATACGATACCCGTCAAATCACCCGAGACGGCGGCAAAGGAATCAAGCGCGCTCGAGGCCTTCGGCAGCGCGTTTTGACCCAGGTCCGTCTGGGCCTGGCCAAGGTTGGTCGCACCGGTCTGAATTGCGTTATTGATAGCGTCGCTGGCACCCGAGACAGCCGCGGCGTCATTCGCCATGGCGCTCGACTGCGCAGACAGACCGTCCTTGATGCTCTGAAGCTTTTCATTCTGCTCTCGAAGCAAATCGATGGTCGATACAATGCGCGCGTCAATTTCCTCGGAACCTGTCGACGTGTCATTGGCGAGAATCTCCAAGTGCCCGATAACGGCCTTATTGTGGTCGATCGTCGCTTGGAGAGACTCGAGCGAGTTGTCGATACGGGTGGTCGTAGATGTGACCGTGCCCGTCAGCTTGCCGATGGCAGCGTTCGCGGAGGCCGACGTCTTGGTGAGCGCAAGGCTGCCTTCCGAGAGCGCCTTGGAGAGCGAGGCGATAGAGTTGCCCGCCGTGGTGCGAGCTTCACCCAGCAGGTCGTTGCCCTGAGAGATCGCTTGCGTCAGTGACGGCGCCTGACCCTGCATGCCGGCAAGTGCCGCATCGGCCGAGGCGATGGCGCCACTCGTCTTATCGATGGCGGCATTCATGTCGCCAATCGAATCGCGCACCTCGCCCAAGGTATCGGATGCCTCGGAGACAGAACTTGCCAACGAATCCTGAGTCTGGGTTGCCTTGTCCTTTAAATCGACTCCGGCATCCTTGGCAATGCTGGCAACGGTCTCGCCCACCGTGGAGACAAATTCCGAGTTGATCTGCTCCTCGATGGTGCTTGCACCGGTGTCGGTAACCTTGGGCGCAATAGCGCTCTTCTTCTCATTGACGTAGTACGTAAGCTTGGGCTGATGGTAGTTACCGTCGAGCATCGAAACCAGGTTATCCGAGAAGTTCTTGGGGATTACGATGGCCGCATAGTACTCACCGCTCTCGACGCCCTCCTTGGCATCGGACGCCGAATCGACGAAGGTCCAGCCCAGCTGATCGTTCTCCTTGAGCTGATCGACAACCTGGTCGCCCGCGTTGAGCTCGCCCACCAAGTCGTTTTGGGTGCCCCGATCGTTGTTGGCGATGGCAATCTTGATACCCTGGGTGTTTCCGTACGGATCCCAGTTGGCCACGATGTTGTACCAGGCATACAGCGAGGGAATAACGCACACGCCAAGGGTAACCACCAAGGCGACGGGGTTCACAAGCAGTCGCTTAATGTCGCGCTTAAATATCGCAAAGGACACCTTTGCATTGGATAGTTTGCTGCCGAGACTCACGCTTGGACCATCCATCCTGTCGTTAAATCGAATCGTACTATCGACAACCATTGTACGTAGGCGCTTTAGCGTCTCAGAGCACAATGGTATTGAGTTTTGCGGGTAGCAATATACTACGAAGACAAATTAACGTACAGTTGTACAGTATCCTAAATTTCAGCAGGTCACAAAACCACAACCCGCACAAATTAGCAATTCAAATAGTCATCGGGGACGTTCTTAAACGACTAGTCAAACAAAAACGTCCCCAATGACTAGTTTGGACCACGGTAACGTCGATGTTTTGGCAATGCCAGCGAGCGGGCGCCAGAGCGAACAAATTGGCATGAAAAGAGGACGGCATAGACCTTCTGGTCATGCCGTCCTCTTTGAATGACAAGTTGTCGCTCTG
>CAVEDI010000103.1:0-5984 GCA_963614405.1 Oscillospiraceae bacterium
CGAGCGCAAAATGGATTCTAAAAAACACCTTGCCAAATAGGAGCGTCAGGACGCATGAAACCCCCGCCGCACGAAGTGCGCAGCGGGGGTTTCATGCGTGTCCGAGGACGTTTTCAGAGCTTTACCCTGTAGGGTCCCGAGGGGGTACGTCCGCTACTCAGCCATCTGAGCCTGGACGGCGGTGATGGCCACGACACCCACGATGTCGTCGGCAGAGCAGCCGCGCGACAGGTCGTTGACCGGCTTGGCGATGCCCTGCAGGATGGGGCCGTAGGCGTCAGCGCCAGCGAAGCGCTGGACCAGCTTGTAGCCGATGTTGCCTGCCTCGAGGTCGGGGAATACCAGCACGTTGGCCTTACCGGCGACGGAGGAGCCGGGAGCCTTGAGCTGGGCGACGGTGGGGACGATAGCGGCATCGAGCTGCAGGTCACCGTCGATGGCGAGCTCGGGAGCCTTCTCCTTGCAGAACTTCACAGCCTCCTGGACCTTCTTGGCGACCTCGCCACCGGCGGAGCCCATGGTGGAGTAGGAGAGCATGGCCACGTGCGGCTCAACATTGCCCATGAAGGTGGACCAGGAGTGGGCCGAGGCGATGGCGATCTCGGAGAGCTCGTCAGAGGACGGGTTGATGTTGAGGCCGCAGTCGGCGAAGATCAGCGTGCCGTCGGTGCCGAACTGCGGGGTGTCGGTGCACATCACGAAGAAAGCCGAGACCAGCTTGGTGCCCGGGGCGGTCTTGAGGATCTGCAGCGCAGGGCGCAGAGTGTCGGCGGTGGAGTGGCAGGCACCGGAGACCAGGCCGTCGGCGTCGCCCATCTTTACCATCATGGTGCCAAAGTAGGTGGCGTCCATCACCTGGGCGCGAGCCTGCTCGATGGTAACGCCCTTCTTGGCGCGGAGTTCGGCAAACTTCTGCGCGTACTCCTCGTGCTTCTCGGCATTGCGCGGGTCGATGACGGTAGCGCCGGGAACGTCGATCTCCTCGGGGTTGCCCAGGATGACGATCTTTGCCAGGCCCTCCTCGATGATCTTGGTGGCCGCGACGATGGTGCGCGGGTCCTCGCCCTCGGGCAGGACGATCGTCTTAAGGTCGGCCTTGGCGGCTGACTTCATACGGTTAAGGAAATCGCTCATGTTACTCCTTACAAGCGTTTCACTAAGCTCCAGGCGCCCGGCTGTTCACGAATAAACCCGCTGCTAGCGGGTTTACCTTTCAATAATGTACGCCGCGGTGCTTGAGCTTTCCTTGTGTGGCAAGCTCATTATAGGACGCATTAGCGCTATAATCGCTCTGATAAATATGTCTCGAAGAATGTTCGAGAAAAGCCCAGCTAACGAGCACGTGGCTTTTGACAAGGAGTATCGATGCAGATTACCTCAGGCCTGCCTGAAGGCTTTAATGCCGGTGCGTACGACATGATTGTTGTCGGCGCCGGTTATGCCGGTGCCGTTTGCGCCCGCCGTCTTGCCGAAACTATCGGCTATCGTGTTGCCGTTTTGGAGCGCCGTAGCCACATTGCGGGCAATGCCTTCGACTGCACTGACGAGGCGGGAATCCTGGTCCACGAGTATGGTCCGCACATCTACCATACCTTTAACGAGCGCGTCCACAATTTCCTGTCGCGCTTTACCAAGTGGACGGACTACCAGCACAAGGTGCTCGCCAACATCAACGGTACCCTTATGCCCGTGCCCTTTAACCATGCGAGCCTTAAGCTTGCCTTTGGCGATGAGCGCGGCGAGGAACTGTACCAAAAGCTCGTGGAGACCTTTGGCAAGGACGTCAAGGTGCCCATTATGGAGCTGCGCAAGAAGAACGACCCGGATCTTGCCGAGGTCGCCGATTATGTCTATGAGAACGTCTTTTTGCATTACACCATGAAGCAGTGGGGCCAGACGCCCGACCAGATCGACCCCTCGATCACCGGCCGCGTTCCCGTCTTTGTGGGCGATGACGATCGCTACTTCCCGCAGGCTCCTTTCCAGGGCATGCCGCAGGACGGCTATACCGCGCTGTTCGAACATATGCTCGATCACGATCTGATCGACGTATTCTGTGACGTAGACGCCCGTGACCTCTTTGAAATCGACGAGACTACCGTTAAGATCGACGGCAAGGTCTATGGTGGCGAGATCGTCTACACCGGTCCACTCGACGAGCTGTTCAACCTCGACCTGGGCGCGCTGCCGTACCGCACGCTCGATATGAAGTTCGAGACGCTCGATATGGATCAGTTCCAGCCTGTGGGCACCGTCAACTACACCACGAGCGAGGACTATACGCGCATCACCGAGTTCAAGAACATGACCGGTCAGGTCCTGCCCGGTAAGACCACCATCATGAAGGAGTACTCCAAGGCCTACACGCCCGGCTCGGGCGAGACGCCGTACTACGCTATCCTGGAGCCCGAGAACCGTGAGCTCTACGAGCGCTATCTTGAGCGCGTCCAGAACCTGACGAACTTCCACCCGGTGGGTCGTCTGGCCGAGTATCGTTACTACGATATGGACGCCGTGACCAATTCCGCCCTCGATCTTTCGGATGAGATTATCGCCTGCCATGCATAAAGTCATAACATTCGGTATTCCCTCGTATAACGCCGCCAAGGACATGGACCATTGCATCACCTCCATCTTGGAGGGGAGCAATTACGCCGCCGATATCGAGATTATCGTGGTGGACGATGGCTCCAAGGACGAGACGGCCGCCAAGGCCGACGAGTGGGAGGCCCGTTATCCTGGAATCATCCGCGCGGTGCACCAGGAGAACGGCGGCCACGGTATCGCCGTCCTCTCGGGTCTGCGCGAGGCACAGGGCACCTATTACAAGGTTGTCGACTCGGACGACTGGCTCGACGGTGCGGCGCTTTCGACCATGCTGTCGATTCTGCGTGGCTTTGAGGAGCGCGACCAGCGCGTCGACCTGTTTATCTCGAACTACGTGTACGAGAAGGTTTACGAGGGTACGCATACCGCTATTGGCTACAAGTTTGCCCTGCCGCGCAAAAAGATTTTCTCTTGGGACCAGATTGGGCACTTCCGTCCCGATCAAAATCTGCTCATGCACAGCCTGTGCTATCGCACCGATGTACTGCGCGAGTCCAATCTGCCTATGCCGGCACACACGTTCTACGTGGATAACATCTACGCATACGTGCCGCTGCCGCGCTGCAAGACCATGTACTACGCCGACATCGACCTCTATCGCTACTTTATCGGTCGCGAGGGCCAGAGCGTCAATGAGGCCACGATGGTCAAGCGCCTGGGTCAGCAGTTCCGCGTAACGCGCATCATGATGGAATCGTTCCACCTGTACCAGGACGTTGAGTCCTCGCGTCTGCGTTCGTACATGATGGGCTACTTCACCATGATGATGGCGATTTGCTCGGTGCTCACCAAGCTTTCCGAGGAAGATTGTGCCGATGAGCGCCTGAAGACGCTGTGGAAGGACCTGAAAGAGTACGACGAGCGCATGTATCGTCGCGCTCGCTACGGCGTGGTCGGATTCTTTACCAACCTGCATGGACGGGCCGGAGACAAAACCACACTCGGCCTATACCATCTTGCCTCAAAGATCTTCAAATTCAACTAGCACAGAAATGCTCGGGTAACGGGGACCCCTGGTCCTTAACTTGCTACTTCGAACAGTCCTGCGCAAGACGGAGGCGCCACTGGCGCCTCCTTTGCGTGCGGAACTCGTATCAAGTTAAGGACCAGGGGTCCTCTGCTATGTCTCGCTTTATGTCAGCAAGCTGAATTTGAAGATCATCGACGCGCGGTACACAGGGGCCTGGGCTGAAAGGAATTTAGTTGGTAGTCGGTCGGAGGCGGGTGGGCATTACGTTTGTCGCGAGTTCCGCATGCAAAGAAGGCCACTTAATGTGGCCTTCGTCTTGCATAGGACTGTAGAGCAGCAAACGTAACGCCCGCCCGCCTCCGACCGACGGTCGAGTGGATTACTTCGCGGCGCCGGGGATGCCGTGGGAGGTTTTGGCGGTTTTGGCTCCGTTTACGATGGCGGTCTGTAGGGCCCTTACGGCGAGCATGCCCAACAGGTCCAAGGGAACGGCGGCGCTTGCCTGGGCTCCCAGCTTGCCGCTGGCAAGGGTGTAGATGGTGTCGCCGTCGTTAGTGGTGTGCGTGGGGCGGATGGCGTGCGCATAGGCGTCTGCGGCCATCTGGGAGACCTTGGTGGCCTGGGCCTTGGTGAGCTCAACGTTGGTGACGATGCAGCTGATGGTGGTGTTGGTGCGGTCGAGCGGCATTTGCATGGAGCCGGCTGCGGCAAAGGCTGCGAGCTCCATGTCGACGATCTGGTCGCTATCTGCTGCGGCGCGCATACCAGCGACCCATTCGCCGGCGAAGGGGTCGACGACATTGCCGCAGGCGTTGACCGAGACCACGGCACCCACCTTAACAGGGCCGAGTGCCACGGCGGCAGCGCCGAGGCCGGCCTTCATGCAGGTGGCGGGGCCCATGAGCTTGCCCACGGTGGCACCGGTGCCAGCACCTACATTGCCCTGCTCGAGCGTGGTGGGGGTGTTGTCGAGCGCCTCGCGCACGGCGGAGATGCCAGCCTCAATGTCGGGGCGTACGGTGGGATCGCCAAAGGCAAGGTCGAAGATGCAGCTGGAGCACACGATGGGCACCTGCGTGGGGCCGACGGGAAGGCCGATGCCGCGGCTCTCGAGCTCGCGGGCGACGCCGCTTGCGGCCTCCAGACCAAAGGCCGATCCACCCGAAAGGCAGACGGCGTGGACCTTGTCCACGGTGTTCTCGGGACGCAGCAGGTCGGTCTCGCGCGATGCCGGTGCACCGCCGCGAACGTCAACACCGCCGGTGGCGCCCTCGGGTGCCACGATTACGGTGCAACCGGTGCCGGCATCCTCGTCCGTATAGTTGCCAAAACAGAAGCCATCGACATCGCAAACGTCAATGGCCTCAAGCAGTGTATCCATGTTTTACTCCTATCGGTTTTCCGCCGGGCCTTATGCCCGGTCGGGATCCGTACGGTACGCCGAAATTGTAGGCGCTGGGGGATACCCAGCGCCAGATGCAATTACGATAGTTTTTGAATCGCGCGCGCGACGCGAGCGATGGGCAGGCCCACCACGTTGTAGAAGTCGCCCGAAATATCATGCACGAGCATGCGCCCTCCGACGCCCTGGATGCCGTAGGCGCCTGCCTTGTCCATGGGCTCGCCTGAGGCGACGTAGCGCTCAATCTGCTCGTCGGTGAGCTCATAGAACGTCACGTCGGTCACATCGACAAACGACAGGCTCTCGGCGGCGTGCGGGGCTGTGGCGTCTCCGGCTCTTACGATGCAGACGCCGGTTGCGACCTGGTGCGTACGCCCCGAGAGCTCGTGGAGCATGGTGCGGGCTTCGTCCTCGTTTGCCGGCTTACCCAAAAGCTTGCCATCGAAGGTGACGATGGTGTCGGCCGAGATGGTCAGCTCATTTGGCACGGCGTGCTCGGCGGCAACGGCGGCAGCTTTAGCGCGAGCTAAGCGCTCAACAAGCGTAAGCGGGGTCTCGTCATCAAAAGGAGTCTCGTCGATGTCAGCGGGAATGACGCGGATGTCGTAGCCCGCTTCGCGCATCAACTCGATGCGGCGCGGTGATTGCGAAGCCAAAATCATAGCTGAATGCCCTCGGCAACCTTCTCGACAGCCTTGTCGCCGGCGAGCGTACGCAGCAGCTCAAGCGCAAAGGGGAGCGACTGGGCCATGCCGCTGGCGGTGATGATGTTGCCGTCGTGCGTGACCTTGTCGCCGGTATAGGCGCCCTCGGGGAAGCTCTTCTCAAAGCCGGGGAAGCACGTGGCGTGGCGTCCCTCGAGCAGGTCAAGCTCGCCCAGGATAAACGGGGCGGCGCAGATGGCGGCAACATGCTTGGTCGCGGCGAACTCGCAGACTACGTCGCAGACGAGCTGGTCGGCGCGCAGGTTGGTGGCGCCGGGCAGACCGCCGGGCAGCACGACGC
>CAVEDI010000104.1:0-2668 GCA_963614405.1 Oscillospiraceae bacterium
TAACCGCATAAACAGTCCCTATTTCACCGCAACTTATGAGATGGGGTTGTGTGGCTATAAGGCCCCGCACCAAATGGGCTACTCTTTGATGCTGGCGATGAGGGCGTTGGCTTTGGTGGCAATGACGTTGTTGATGTCGGCCTGCAGCTCCTCGTAGACCGCTATGGCTCGCTCGCCGGCGGGGGTGAGCGTGGATCCGCGGGCGCCGTCGCGCTCGATGAGCTTGCAGCCCAGCTGACCTTCTGCCTCGTTTACAATGCGCCAGGCCTTGGAATACGCCATGCCCATGCTTTTGGCGGCGCGGTTGAGCGAGTGCTCGCGGGCGATACCCTGCAGCAGCAAGACACAGCCGTGTCCAAACACGCCCGGCAGATCTTTGTCGCACGCTTGAATGACCAACTTTGCCGTCGTCTTGTACTCCATACGCTCCACGTCTCCCCGCTAAAGTGTTTGCTGGGCAAACGCAAAGCCTGCGTCAAACCCTCGTGTGCTCTTCTTAAATCATGCATTGTAGCAGTCAAAGTGCGTTAAGATACTTCCCCAGTATTGGGCGCCCAAGGTTGGGCTGGGTCCTACGAGGCCTGCAGCCGACCGGTCGCATGGAAAAAGGAGAAACATGGCTACGTTCTTTCCCGGTGAGTCCCACACGTTTTCGGAGTATCTGCTTGTCCCTGGTTACTCGTCCTCGCAGTGCATCCCCAACAACGTCTCTCTTAAGACGCCGCTAACCCGTTTTAAGCGCGGTGAGAAGCCGGCAATCACCCTGAACATCCCCATGGTTTCCGCCATCATGCAGTCCGTCTCGGGCGTCGACATGGGTGTCGCGCTCGCTACCGAGGGTGGCCTGTCCTTCATTTACGGTTCCCAGAGCGCCGAGTCCGAGGCCGCTATGGTCAAGGCCGTCAAGGATCACAAGGCCGGCTTCGTTCAGTCCGATTCCACGCTGACCCCCGACATGACCATGGAGCAGGTCATCGAGCTCAAGGAGAAGACCGGTCACTCCACCATGCCGGTCACCGACGACGGCACTCCCAAGGGTAAGCTCCTGGGCATCGTCACCAGCCGCGACTATCGCCCCAGTCGCGATGACCACCAGACGAAGGTTTCCGAGTTCATGACTCCGCGTGAGCAGCTCATCGTGGGCGACAAGAACATCAGCCTCAAGGTTGCCAACGACGTCATCTGGGACAATAAGCTCAACGCCCTGCCCATCGTCGACGACTACGATCACCTCATGGGCATCGTCTTCCGCAAGGACTACGACAGCCACAAGACTAACCCCAACGAGCTGCTCGATAACGACAAGCGCTACATGGTCGGCGCCGGTATCAACACCCGTGACTATGCCGAGCGCGTGCCGCTGCTCATCGAGGCCGGTGCCGACGTTCTGTGCATCGACTCCTCCGAGGGCTTCAGCGAGTGGCAGAAGCGCACCATCGAGTGGATCCGCGCCAACTACGGCGAGGACGTCAAGGTCGGTGCCGGTAACGTTGTCGACGCCGAGGGCTTCCGCTTCCTGGCCGATTGCGGCGCCGACTTCATCAAGGTCGGTATCGGCGGCGGCTCTATCTGCATTACCCGCGAGACCAAGGGTATCGGCCGCAGCCAGGCCACCGCGCTGATCGACGTCTGCCGCGCCCGTGACGAGTACTACGAGGAGACCGGTGTCTACGTGCCCGTGTGCTCTGACGGCGGTATCGTCTACGACTACCACATGACGCTCGCCCTTGCCATGGGTGCCGACTTTATGATGCTGGGCCGCTATTTCGCCCGCTTTGACGAGAGCCCGACCGAGCGCGTCAACGTCAACGGCCAGTACATGAAGGAGTACTGGGGCGAGGGTTCTGCGCGTGCCCGCAACTGGCAGCGCTACGACCTGGGCGGCGCCGCGAAGCTCAGCTTCGTCGAGGGCGTCGACTCCTACGTCCCGTACGCCGGTTCCCTTAAGGACGGCGTGGGCGGTACGCTCTACAAGGTCAAGTCAACGATGTGCAACTGCGGCGCCCTCTCGATCCCCGAGCTCCAGGAAAAGGCACGCCTGACCCTGGTCAGCTCCACCTCCATCGTCGAAGGCGGCGCCCATGACGTTGTAGTCAAAGATTCGCAGCAGTCCGTATCTTATCGATAAGGTAAGAGCCTCACATAAAGGTTGAGCATCAACCACGTTATTTAGATAAAGCGAGATGCCTGCAAGTCGCAGGCATCTCGCTTGTCGTATTTGCTATCATCATGCGAGTTAACGATGTGGCGGGGCGTTCTTACCTTTGCTCGCTGCAAGTTCCGCACGAGCCGAAGAGCACTTAATGTGCTCTTCGTGCGAGCAGGACTGTCCGCAGCAGCGAGCAAAGGTAAGAACGCCCCGCCCCAACCCAGCTAACAAAGGAGCTGATATGTGCGATTGCACAGATCATAAGGACGAGATTCCTGCCTACGACGCACAGGCCATTGAGTCCAAGTGGATGAAGGCCTGGGAGGATTCCAACCTCTTTGCCGTCGACACCGACGACAGCAAGCCCAAGAAGTACGTGCTAGAGATGTTCCCGTATCCGTCGGGCGACCTGCACATGGGCCACGCGCGCAACTACACCATCGGCGATGCCATGGCCCGCCAGGACCGCATGCGCGGTTACGACGTGCTGCACCCCATCGGCTTTGACGCCTTTGGCCT
>CAVEDI010000105.1:0-11169 GCA_963614405.1 Oscillospiraceae bacterium
TCTTTGGCGGCGTCTGTGACCCTGCCGATGCAGCCCCCAAACGCGTCCAGCAACTCATGAGCCCCAAAGCTGGTACCTTCGGCGCCCGCGATCCTCAACTGCTGTTCCATTCGAATGCGCAGCCCTATGCCTGCCGTGCGGCTTTTTCGCGCGAGCTGCTCAATCGCGAAGGCATTCGCTTCGCCCCCGGTTTGGCTTTGGGCGAGGACGTCGTCTTCCAATTTGCGGCTTATGCGCTTGCCCGTAAGACCGTCGTCATGCCGGACAAGTTCTACCACTACGTGATGGAGAGCGAATCGGCGACGCACGAGTTCAACAGTGTCGAGGCTCGCGCCAAAAAGCTCGATGCCCATATGAGAATGCTCGAGGAGGTCTTGGAGGACTGGGCGGGCTACGGTCTTATGGACCTGTGTCCCGGCGAGCTGATCACCTGGTTCCTGGACCTCATTGTGTTCGACCTGGCGCGCTTGGATGCCGATGACTTCTATCGCGTGGCGGCTCGCGTCAACATGGACCTCACGACGTTTTTGGGAACGGAGTGGGCGGATATGCCTGCTAAGGGTGCCGTTCGTCGTGTTGCCCATAAGCTCGTTGCGGCGACCTCGGGCGTTTCGATGGCAGACGCCACGCTGTTCTATCTTTCGACTCGCGGTCTCAAAGCCTGCTTGGAGCGCTTTATCTAATTCCAAGCGCTGCCGCTCGCCGCAACTCGGCTGTTAAAATAACCCTGTTACACGCTACTCAACAGGAGGTTCTCTTGCAGAACTCTGATACCCCTAAAGTTTCGCTGCTTGTCCCTATTTGCAATGTCGAACGCTACCTGCGCGAGTGCCTCGATTCCGCCGTGGCTCAGACGCTCAAGGACATCGAGATCATCTGCATCAATGACGGTTCCACCGATAGCTCGCCGGATATCATCCGCGAGTACATGGAGCGCGACCCCCGTGTGAAGATGATCGACAAGGCCAACAGCGGCTACGGTGACTCGATGAACCGCGGCCTGGAGATGGCGCGCGGCGAGTACGTGGGCATCCTTGAGTCCGACGACTTTATGTTTGAGGATTCGCTCCAAAAGCTGGTCGCCAAGGCCGATGCTGAGCATGCCGATGTGGTGAAGGGCGACTTTTACCTGTATTGGTCCACGCCCAGCGAGCGCCGTGAGCTGTTTGGGATTATCGACGAGCATATGACGGGCGCCGCGTATCGCCCCGTCGATCGCCCGGGCATCTTCTACCGCAAACCTTCCATTTGGTCGGCTATCTATCGGCGCCAGTTCCTCAACGACAATCAGATTCGGTTCCTTCCCACGCCGGGTGCCTCGTATCAGGACGCAGGCTTTAACTTTAAGGTTTGGGCTTGCGCCGAGCGTGCCGCGTTTATTGCGGACCCCATTTTGTGCTATCGCCAGGATAACGAGAAGAGCTCCGTTAATTCGCCCAACAAGGTGTTTTGCGTGTGCGACGAATATGCCGAGATGCAACGTTTTTTGGACGAGCGTCCCGAGCTCAAGGCTCAGCTCCAGGGCATTTTAATGCGCATGAAGGTCGATACGTACCGTTGGAATGATGAGCGTCTGGTCGATGAGCTGCGCGAGCAGTTTTGGCAGAAGGCCTCGCCCGAGCTCAAGGCCGATTGGGATGCTGGTCGCTTTGATCTGTCGCTGTTCGACCCGCGTGGCGAGACCGACTTGCGTCTGATGGTCAAGTCGCCCCGTGCCTATATCGATTCGCGCTTTGACTTTAAGAAGCCGGGCAAGCTCAATACGTTTAAGCATTACTTTAAGATTGGCGGCCTGCCGCTGGTCTGGCGCGTGCTGACGTATCAGCGCACCTACGGCGACAACCCGCACCCTGATGACATTCCAGCCGCACAGTAGGAGCGAGTGACTATGGCTACCCCCAAGATTTCCGTTGTCGTTCCCATCTATAAAGTGGAGGAGTGCCTGGCCTGGTGCCTGGACTCCCTGCTTGCGCAGGATATGCCCGATTGGGAGGGCGTGCTGGTCAACGATGGCTCGCCGGACGGTTCGCGCGATATTGCGGCTGCTTATTGCGAAAAGGACGCGCGCTTTACGCTGGTCGATAAGCCCAACGGGGGCCTGTCGAGTGCACGTAATGCAGGCATCGCTGCGTCTGCGGCGCCCATCGTTGCGTTTTTGGATTCCGATGACCGCTTCACGTCCGATGCATGCCACGTGATCGTCGATGCCTTTGAGCGCGAGGACTGCGACGTTTTGACCTTTGGTGCGAATCCGTATCCGCTGGAGGCGGGGTATCCGTGGCTTAACTATGTTCTGAGCCCGCGCGATGTGTCGTTTGTGGGCTATAGCTCTGACCTGCTGTTTAAGGAAGCGTCTCGCCCCTTTGCATGGCGCACCGCCTGCAAGCGTGAGTTTTTGCTGGGCAACGGGATCGTGTTCGACGAAACCGTTAAGTATGGCGAGGACCAGGTCTTCGATTTTGCCGTGTACGGTCGTTCGCATAAGACCGCGCTTATCTCGAACAAGCTGTATGACTACCGCGTGGCGCGCAAGGGTTCGCTCATGGACACCATGCGCTACGACGACGAGACACGTCTGCTGGAGCACGTGAAGATTTACTCTGCGGTGCTGGCTGACTGGCAGCGCGACGGTCTCGATGCTCAGCACGCCGATGACCTGGCATATTTCCTGTGCGATCTTGTGCTGTACGATGCGCTCAGGCTTCTGGGTACGGGCTGCGGCAAGGTGTTTGCTGCCGTTGCCACAGCGCTTGCCGGTTCTGCCGTGAGCAGCGATGCTGCGCTCGCACAATGCGCTCCTTCTGTTGCTGCTATGGTGCGTGCGGCGCTTATCAGCAAGGCCCCCAATGCCCGTGGGTGCAAAAAGCTCATGTTCGATTACGACGTCTTGAGGTTTGGGCGTCTGGGTGCCTGCAAACGCATGGCAGCGAACGCCCTGGGAAAGCGAGAAGTGTAGATGAGTATCAAGCGTTTGGCACTTTGCCGCAGTCAGGGCCGTCTGTTTGTGCTGCTTTGTTTTGCCGGTCAGGATGTCGCCGCGCTTATTGAGCGGGAGGGCTCTCAGGCGTTTGCCCATGCGACTACGAGCGGTTCTTGTGTGCCGTCGCTGGTGCTCCCGGTCGATCATGGCCGTGTGCTGGCGCTTTGCCCTTCCGTTTCCGATTACGAGCGCGAGCTCGCCGTCTTGGTGCTTCCGTTTTTGGATGGTATGTCGATGGATGTCGTTTTTGCATCCGGTGGTCAAAGGTTGGGCGCCATTCGTCTCGATAGCCGCGTGGCCAAGCTGGAATCCAAGATTAACTACAAAGCAAAGCCTGCGCTGTGCGCGCTTATCCGCGATGCGCAGCGTGGCGAATGCTGCGGTCGCTACGAGATCGATGCCATTCGCTATTTGCCGGCAGACGCCGGCGCGGTGTGGCGCTTTGAGGTCAAGTGGGCGGGAGACCCCCAGTGCGCGCCTGAGCTCCAGATCTTCGATACGCATATGAATGCCATCGATGCTACCGTGCATGTGTTTGAATCGCAGGTCGATGTGCCGCAGCAGAACGGATGCCACGTCAATAAAACGTATCTGAGCGTTGAGATGCCTCAGGTTATACGAGATTATGTCGCGATTGCGAGCGATCCCACGGAGCAGATTCAGAGTGGTTTTTGCGCTATGGATGGTCGCCTGTACAACGGCATGGTCGACGACAGCTGGAACCGCATGAAGGACGCGCGTGCAGACGACGCGGCTTATCGACGTTGGTTTGAGCAGCATCGCGCAAAGCCGGGCGATTTAGCGTGCCAGCGTGTCGCTTCGGTGGCTTTTGCCTATAGACCACTCGTGAGCATTGTGGTGCCGTGCTACAAGACTGATCGGGTCTACCTGCGCGAGCTGCTGGACTCGGTGCTAGCCCAGAGCTATGACAACTGGGAATTGTTGCTTATGGACGCCTCGCCCGAATGGGATGCGGTGGCCAATCTTGCGGCTGCCGCCAATGACGAGCGCATCCGTCGCATCGAGCTTCCCGGCAACGGCGGCATTGTGGTCAACACCAACGCAGGTATCGAGCAAGCGACGGGCGACTACATCGCGTTCTTGGACCACGATGACATTCTGGAGCCGGACGCGTTATTCCAGTATGTTTCCGCGCTGAATAAGGCGGCCGAGGGCGAGCGCCCCCAGGTCCTGTTCTGCGACGAGGACATGTTCCAGAAAACGGGGGAGTGGGGTCAGCCTGTCTTTAAGACGCAGCTCAACGTCGATCTGCTCTATAGCCATAACTGCGTGACGCATTTCCTGATGGTGGAGAAGGCGCTAATCGATCGTATTGGCACGTCCCCGGAAGACGTTGCGGGTGCCCAGGACTACGACTTGACGCTTCGCTGCCTTGCAGCCGGCGCGCGCTTTGAGCACGTTGCGCATGTGCTGTATCACT
The DNA here is from genome assembly GCA_963614405.1 of Oscillospiraceae bacterium. GTDB lineage: Bacteria > Actinomycetota > Coriobacteriia > Coriobacteriales > Coriobacteriaceae > Collinsella. Next base: position 4,422 of record CAVEDI010000105.1, read on the forward strand.
GGCGCGTGCATCCGGGATCGACCGCCGACGGCTCTGCCGATAGCAAGCCGTATGCTATCGAAGCCGGCCGTCTTGCGCTGCAGCGCCACTTTAACGCGCTGGGCATTTGCGGAACGGTCGAGGAGACCGAGACGCCGTTTGTCTATCGCATGCGTTATGCGCTGCCGGAGTCTGCGCCGCTGGTGAGTATTGTGATTCCCACCAAGGATCACATTGAGACGCTCGATGCCTGCGTGATGTCGATCGCTCAGAAGGCAACGTATGCCAATTACGAGATCGTCTTGGTGGAGAACAACAGCAAAGCCCCGGAGACGTTTGCGTATTACGAAACCCTGCCAGAGCGCGTGGCTGTAGTATCCGAAGGCAAGGGTAACGCACGTGTTGTGTACTGGCCGGGCGAGTTCAATTACTCTCAGATCATCAATTTTGGTGTGAAGCACGCCAAGGGCGACTACCTGCTGCTGCTCAACAACGATACCGAGGTCATAAGCCCCGACTTTATCGAAGAGACGATGGGCTATCTGCAGCGTCCCGATGCGGGCGTGGTGGGCGCCAAACTCTACTTTGCCGATCATCTGGTGCAGCATGCCGGCATTTTGGTTGGCGTGCGCGGCGCACTTGCCCATGCCAACCAGGACTTCTCGGCAAAGCGCGAGGGCTATCTTGCCCGTGCTGTGCGCCCGGGCAACTTTAGCGCCGTGACGGGCGCCTGCCAGATGGTGCGACGCGACGTATTTGAGCAGGTCGGAGGCTATAACGAGGAATTCGCCGTCGGCTTTAACGACGCAGACTTTTGCCTGCGCGTGTGGGAGGCGGGCTACCGCACCATCTTTACGCCCTATGCCGAGCTGTACCACTACGAGTTCACCTCGCGCGGCAGGGAAGAGGCCAACGAGGAAAAGCTGCGCCGTTGGAAGAGCGAGCAGGCGCTGTTCATGCAACGCTGGCCGGAGTTCTTCCTGACGGGTGATCCGTGGCTCGGGCCGAACTTATCCTCCGACAGTGAGTACTTCTCGCTTTAGTGCGAGGTGACGTGAAAATCCAGCATAGGGTGCTCAAGGGCTGTGAGGGCGTTGGGTTTTTGCCAAATTTCTGGAGTTTGATTCGTGGAGCCCACGCTTAGCTTTTCTTATACGTGTCGATGCGATTATTGGAATTTCAAGTGCAGTCCGCTTGTCTAAGGGTGAAACAGCATGAGATTATCGAGAACGATCGTAATAGCGTCATCCATCGTTGCGGCTATCTCGTTTATTTTCTATATTTGCCCTCTAAACGCGGTCATTTTAACGGATGAACAGATGAACGAGGTTTTGTTGGCGGTTTTAGGCGCAGGAATATCATCTTTGTTTGTCGGCACAATTGAATACTGCGATCGCTGTCGGGAGCTTGAAGATCGTTTTTTATTTGGCATTCAGCCGTTATTGTCTGAGCTGGGCGGAATGGATGAATGCTACATTGAGCATCTACCTCGATGCGAAGACACCTTGGGACTTCTTTTGGCTTATTACGAGGAGGAAGAGTCATGCGTCTCCCAATTGCTTTGCATATCGGATGATAGGCATGAACAAAGGGATTCTTTAATTCAGGCAATTGAACATTGCGAAAGGGCTGAATGCGAGCGCTACTACTCAGATGAAGATTCTCATACGTGACGATATCTGCTTCATTTGGAGAATAGAATTCGAAAGTCAGTAGGATCCTATCTTCGATTGGAGGCTAAATTTCCCTCTGAAGACGACGTTAACGTTCTGAAATCGAAATTCGCCTACTTTCCTGGTTCATGGAAACTTAAACAGATATCTGCTATCGCTAGGAAAATTAATGCAGTTCGCGGTGATTATCAGGATGTTATCGGGAAATGTAATCTTTTTGACTCCGGTGATTGCGGCTACTTCGAGTTACTCGACGCTGTCAAAAAGTGTGAAAAGGAACAGACGCGATACGACCGAGAAGGAATGGCGTGGATAGATCGCGACGCATATGAACTCTATCTATTGGTTTATTAATTTGCTAGTAGGTGTCGTTCTCCCTATGCAGAAAAGTATGAAGAGGAGCCTTGGTGGGTGTAAGTGCGATAAAAAACTACTTTCTTGGGGGAGGGTTTCTGCACCGTGTGCTGGACAGTGGCTCAGGTCGGGTCAATTTACGATGTTACTCAACTCAAAATGAGATAGCGAGAGGATACTCCTCCTAATTCTGTGGAAGCTAATGCAAACGTTGTAACGAGCTCAAGGCAAGATGGACGGCGGCGTGCCATGATGTATTTGCATGAGCGTCCGGCTGTTTAATAGGTATTTAAAGTTAGGATAAAATCAATCTGTTATTTCATCAAATACGCTGGAGAGCGCAATGAATAGTCCTATTCGTCAACAAGATATGTGCGATCAAAAGCCTTGGCTTACTCCTTGGGAACAAGTCTCCCATCTTAAGAGCAAGGGTGTCCGTTTCCGCTATATGAGCGAGGCAGAGGCAGTCGAGTATCTGACGAAGAACAACAATTACTTTCGCTTGCGCTCGTACCGCACCGGATTTCCAAAGGTTTCTGATGGAAAACGCAAGGGTGAATATGTCAACTTGGATTTCAAGATGCTTGTTGACCTTTCGATTATTGATATGTTGCTTCGAAACGAGATGATTTCACTCACTCTTGATATCGAGCACTTCTGCAAAGTTGACTTGCTGGGCAGGATAGAGCAGCATGCCGAGGACGGTTACGAAATCGTTCAAGACTATTTGAGCGAGCAGGATACATTTGATAGCAAGGGGAATGTGACCAACTGGGTTAAAAAAGAGATTTCACGTTGTGAGTCGAGTGCCTATTCTGCAGGCATTCTTGCAAAATACAGTGGTTTTAATATGCCTGTCTGGGCCTTTCTTGAAGTTATTACCTTTGGCGCCTTTAATTCATTCATTTTGTTTTGCGCCAAACGGTTTGACGATGATGAGCTTCGCGATAGGTTTTATTTGCTTCGCGCGGCAAAAGATCTCCGCAACGCGTGTGCTCACAATAGTTGCATTCTTAATGGTCTTGCTTCGGGCGAGAATGCCCGAAGGGCAAATAACGGCGTTATGAAGGCATTGAGCAAAATAGATGGGGTTGGCTCTTATCAGCGTAAGGCAAGGATGAGCAATGAGCGAATACGTCAGATTGTCACAACGCTATATCTGCACAAAGAGGTGTCGTCTAAAGGCGTTATTAAGCACAAAGCACGATCGCTTTCCAAGTTTATTTCTAGGGCAAATCGCAACATCAACTATTATAAAGGTGCGGAGGTCATCACTTCCTCCTTCTCGTTTTTGTCGAAAGTGATCGGCGCATGGTATTTGTGTGACGCTGAAGATATGCCTTCTTGCGATTCCTAGGCATCTGGTGCAAAATATTTCCACTTCGAAAAGCGGTTCGGCCGTTTTGCAAGGGGGCTTCTCTTTATGGGACGCCCTCTATTTTTATGCCGCGCCAATCGGAAGATATTTCATTTTCGGCTACTGCATTTTTTTCAATCCCCAACGGTTGTAGATCAATACCTACCGCTCGCACTTGTTGCTTAACAAATGGCGAGGTTGGTGGGCTAAGTTAGTGACAGTGTTTTGCTGGAGGAGGGCAAATGCCCTATGCAGAGCTGTACCACCACGAGTTCACCTCGCGCGGCAGGGGAGAGGGCAACGAGGAAAAACTGCGCCGCTGGAAGCGCTAGCAAGCACTGTTCATGCGGCGCTGGCCTGAGTTCTTCTTGGATGGCGATCCGTGGCTCGGACCAAACCTATCCTCCGACAGTGAGTACTTCTCGCTTTAGAGCGAAGTAATTCCAAGATCCGGCAAAGTATCCTCAAGAGCTGCAAGAGCGGTGGGGTTCAAGTACTCCTCGTTGAAGCGGCTCTTGTCATATCGAAAACGTGTGTCAGGATTTTTAGGTGACCGTATTAATTAAATTGGTTCGCTTATGTGCTCGGTTTGCCTTAGAAGCTATTTAGCGTAACGGTTGAGGTGTGGCGACTCATATTTAAATTGCAGTCACAAAGACACCTTTTATCGATTTCCCGTTGAAATACTGAATTGATAGTTTAAAAATAACTTAAGAGAGCCTTAAATCTCGGAAAAAGGATGTCGTATGAAAAACCTTCGAGAAAGATGGCACGGACTAACAGTGCTGGGAGTTGTTGCATTTGCCGCTGCCTGCATGACGGTTGCCCCGGCGCCCTCATTTGCTGATATTGCTGGCGGTGGCGGAGGCGGTGGACCGATTACGGAATGGTGTTCCGACGGTCGTCCGAAGACTGGACTCGTTCGGTGCGAGGACGGCAACCTTCGCTATTTCGATCCCGAAACTGGCGCCATGGTCACGAACCAGTGGCATAACGAATACGAAGCTGTTTGGTACTATTTTGGCGCTGACGGGACCGCGGTGTCGGGCTGGCAGTCTATCGGTGGGGACAAGTATTACTTCTATCCCGAAAGCCATGATATGGCATACGGCCGAGTTCAGATTGACGGCAAGAACTACTTCCTGAACACCCCTGGTGCCAACGCCGATGGCCGCATGCAGCATAGTGGCTGGTTCTACGACCCCATCTACGGAAAGTGGTCCTATGCGACCTCCGACGGTGAGCTATTGACCGGTTGGCATAATCTCGGCGGGGCTTGGTACTATTTCAACGAATCTGGGGTCATGCTGACTGGCTGGATCAACGATTCGGGTACTTGGTACTACACTAATGCCTCCGGTGCGATGGTCACTGGCTGGCTCAACATCGGCGGTACGTGGTTCTACCTCGACGGCTCGGGCGCCATGGTCGCTAACAGCTGGCGCAGCCTCGGCGGCTCCTGGTACTGGTTCGGCGACTCCGGTACAATGGCCACTGGGTGGTTCTTGGCAGGCGGCTCTTGGTATTATGCGAGCGGTTCGGGCGCCATGGCAACCGGCTGGCTCAGCAATGGCGGCACGTGGTATTGGCTCGGAGGTTCGGGCGCTATGGCCTCTAACTCTTGGGCTAACGTTGGTGGAGTTTGGTACTGGTTCGACGATTCCGGCGCGATGGCCACCGGCTGGCGTCAGGTCGGCGGCGCCTGGTACTACTTTAGCGGTTCCGGCGCTATGGCCCACGACGCCTGGGTCGGCGACTACTACCTCCAGTCTTCCGGTGCCATGGCTACGAATGCCTGGGTTGGCTCCTACTATGTCGGCGAGGACGGCAAGTGGATTCCGGGCTACGGTTTAGTTTGGTACAAGAGCGGTAGCCATGTTTACCATACGCATAAGTGCCGTACCGTTGGTAAGGACGCAAAGGGCTATTCGCAGATCTCTATTCAGGAGGCCCAGAGGCGTGGTGCTTCACGAGAGTGCAAAAACTGCCAGCAAATTGGCTAGCACATTACTGAGTTAGTTTTGATTGAGACCCCGTTGCCCTGAGGTGACGGGGTCGCTGCGTGATTGGATACCGTGCTGCTATGAAGAAATGCTCATTCGGGGTGCTGGTCTTTTCCGGCCTTGTTTCTTTGGGGCTCCTTTTGAGTTCGCCCTCGATGCTATACGCCCTTGATTCGAATAACACTGACGAAGGTTCCGCATCTAACGTTGCTATTGCTTCTGTTGAGTCAGCCATTGATGCTCAGCGCGATTCGACCTTCGCTGTCGAGCAGAACTCTCAGGTGGATAATGAGACCCCTTCTGAGGTTTCGAATCAAATTGTTTGGCATCAAGGATGGATATCGCCCGAAGAGGGGGCTGGTTTTTGGCGTTGGGGCTTGTCTGACGGAACAGTCGCTGTTTCTTCTTGGAGACATATAAACGGTAGCTGGTATTGGTTCGACGACGAAGGTCGAATGGCTCAGGATGGGTTGGTTCAAGTCGGGGGTGCGACTTATGGATTCTCCTCTTCGGGTGCAATGCGTGTCGGCTGGTACCTAGATTCTACGGGCTCCACTTCTGCTTGGCGTTATTTCTCCGGTTCTGGCGCCATGTTAAAAGGCTGGCTTTCAGACGGCAACAACTGGTATTGGCTGGATGATGAAGGCAAGATGGTCCACGATTCGATGCTGCAGATCGGGGGAGCCACGTATGGATTCTCCTCTTCTGGCGCAATGCTTATCGGATGGCATCTTGATGCTTCCGTTTGGCATTATTTCTCCGGCTCTGGCGCCCTGGTAAAGGGCTGGCTCTCGGATGGGGGCCGTTGGTATTGGCTTGATCCTGCGGACGGTTCTATGGCCACCGGGCTGAATGCATGCAATGGAACCCCTTATATCTTTAACGGATCGGGGGCCATGCTCTCCTCCCAGTGGGCGCTTATTGACAACAACTGGTATTACGCTGACTCCAACGGCTTGCTGCATGGAGGTTGGTTGCTTCTAGGGAATTCTTGGTATTACCTGGATCCAGGAAGCCATATTATGCTCACGGGCTTTGTGCGAGTGGGTACAACCTCCTATTTCCTTACGAGTTCAGGTGCCATGGCAACAGGCTGGGCACTTGCTGATGATACTTGGTATTACGCCGCATCAAACGGAGCTATTCAACGAGGGCGATGGATAAAGTCCGGAAGCGCCTGGTATTACCTTGATGATGTATCCGGCGCAATGCGTACTGGTGAATATACGGTAGGCGACACGCGCTATTATTCTTATGATTCCGGTGCGATGGCATCTTCGTGCTGGATTAACTTGAGCGACGGTATGTCATGGGCGAATTCGTCTGGAGCGCTGAGCGAGCCGTTGCCTGCTTCATCTGATGGATCTCCCGTAATCGCTGAT
>CAVEDI010000106.1:0-3188 GCA_963614405.1 Oscillospiraceae bacterium
AATCGCCAGCAGATGCAGCGGCAAGTGTGCGGATCCAGGCCAAGTTTTGGTCTTGGCGGAGAGGCCTAGTGCTTCTTGTAAGTAGATTAGCGCTTCGTTCATTTCCATCGTTTTCGTTTGATTCCAGTTTAAATTGGAATTATACATTATTTTCGGAATTAACGAGCTTCCTCTCATGCATAGGCCCGCATTTGAGTTTTCAAAATGTCCCGGATCGGCGGGGCGATTCGGGATACAATATCAATAGAAAACGACGCACCCCGCGTAAATGTTTGGGAGCGCGGGCGGCCTAGTTTTCTGGTTTTGTTAAATGCCCGGGCCTCTAACCCCGGGCATTCTTATTTGCGCTTGTTGCGGCGCAAATACCTTCTACCGTCTGCACCGCGCGTGCGCCTACGGACCTTAAACCGAACCTCATACGAGTCAAGAAACGCGATGACGAACGTGCCCGCATCGGACGATGGAGGCTGGCTACGTTATCCCAAAAAAACGGGGCAGACTCCACTGCGGAGTCTGCCCCGAAAAGAGAATGGCAAAGCAAGAACGTGGATGGACGAGAAAAGTGTCCGCAAGTCTCATGGCCATCACATCCCACCTGCCAAAGGGATGGGTGAGCGAGCGTTACTCCTGCTCGGACTCCTCAGCCTGCTTACGGCTGCGGATGAGGTGCGCCACGCCGATGCACAGCACCGCGCCACCAGCGATCCAAGTGAAGGTCACACCGTTAAGGCCGGTGAGGGGGAGGTTAGAGCCCTTCTTATCGGTAACGGTGAGGTGTACTTTACCATCAGTAGCGGCTGTCGCCTGAACAAGATTCCCGTCGGTTCCCTTGGCGAGATTGCATCCAGGATTGAAAAAAACGCCGTTAGTGGGCAGGCCATCGTTCGTGATGGTAAACGTAATGCCATCGGCTGCGGAGTTGTTGTAGCCAGGGGCAGGCTTAACCTCCGTGAGGATATAGGTGCCCTCGTCGAGACCGACGACATTGATCTTGCCTTCGCTGTTGGTGGTCAGAATTGCATCATTCTTTTTTGGCGTCAGAGTACCGTCGGCCTTGATGTAATCGTTGGTTCCACTCTCATGCAGTGTGAACTGAACGCCGGCAAGGGCTGGCTTATTTCCACTCTTGTCAACATCGGAGCCAACCTTGGTAACGTCAATGCCGTAAGTATAGTCGTAGGCGAGATGGTCGACCGTGGTGCCGTAATCATCGGCGACGTGCGGGTTGTTGGAGTAGGTAAGCTTAACCGTATTCGGCTGTGCGGTACCGAGCAAGCTGGCAAATTGTGACTTGAGCGAACCGTCAGGATTGCAAACCTTACTAGAGTCGAGCTTGGCCTTATATTCAACGGTCACTTTAGACTCGTCATTCAGGACGATAGGGTTGTTGTTGTCTTGGCACGCCTTAAGATTAGTGAAGTTAACCTTGAGCACGTCGTCGCTATAGGTCGGCTCGTAGCCAGACTTGACCACATTGCCATCGATTTTGACCGTGACAACAGGTGTCATGTTGTCATTCTCGAGCTCAGGTGTCATGGATTTGGGAAGCGTATCCGCGAAGATGTACTCGTAGGTGCTGTAGGTGTTGATGTTGCTCGCAACGGTGCCGGTCAGCTGATACTCGATAAACTGATCCATGCGGGAGTCGGCGGACTTACTAAACGTGGCGCCTGTCGCATCGTCCATAACAGCCTTGGTCACCTTGGGGGCATCCTTCTTAGGCTCCGCATTCACATCGGCTCCGCCGACGATGGCGAAAATCGGCGAAGTGTAGGCATCCGTGTTGCCAGTGTTCGTGTTGGCGGTGTTGCTAACGCTCGCAGTCACAAAAAGCCAGTAGCCGGCAGGCAGTGTAGAAAATGTACCATCAGTCGAAGCTTTCCAGCCAGTGGTCTCATCGGTTGTGTTTACTTTCTCAAGCGCCTTGGCAATCTTGTCGAGCGCACTGTCGGCATCGACCTTGAATCCTTTGCCAGCATTACCAGCAACTATTCTATTGATGTAGTCTGCCCAATCCTGAACTGTGGCGCTATCACCAGGGTTGGCGTCTTTAGCAAAAACGCCTTTAACAGCTTTCTCAACCTCAGGAGTCGCCCACTGGATGTCGGACAGCGTCTTTTCGCCATCCTTGTTCCAAGCTCCATCCGCATCTGCAACGCCATCGCCATTCGTATCAGCCTTACCCTGCGTTACCGTGGCCTTGAAAATCTGGATACCCTTAAACGAGGTGCCGGCATAGGTGTTCTCAGCAATGGTCACGTTGCCGGTCGTCGTCGCCGTCGGCACATAGCTTGCGGCGGTTCCGCCCTCAGCTGCAAACGCCATGCTCACCGGGGCCATGACTCCGCCGAAGCTCAGCGCTGCTGTGAGGCCGGCGGTTACTGCCAGGCGTGCGATGTTCTTGCTCATGCTCATCTTCTTTTCCTCTGCTTTCTGCTCGAATTCCATTTGATCTAAATCTGTCTGTCTGTGTCTTAGCATCTACTTCGCTACGTCTCGCCCCGCTCTCTGTGGGGCTGCCAGCTACTCTTTATGGCTGCCACCTCCCCGCTTGACCAGGAGCGCGACCACGATGAGCGCGGCTCCGGCGACCGCTGCGGCGGCCGCGGCGTACATTGCCATATCGCCAGTCGAGGGCATAAAGCCTCCGGTGGTAATGCTAGGGGGTGTGCCGGTGGGCGTGTTGATGAGCGACGCCTCCAGGCTGCCCGTCGACCCGTCCGCGCTGTCGGCGCGCAGGGGCGACTCGGCCGTGATGGTGAGCTTGGGCTTGGCGGCGGCCACCTGGTCGACGTCCAGGCCCTCGGCCTTGACCGTCACGGAACGCATGCCCTCAAAGGCGGTGTAGCCCTTGGGTGCCTTGAGCTCGCGGACCTCCAGCTTGCCCGAGTCCACGCCCGAGACGGTAACGCGGCCGTCCTCGCCCGTGGTGACGGTGGCCTTGCCCTCTGCATCCCACGTGCCGTCGGCCGCTAGCGTGCGGCCGCGGTCGTCGGCAATGCTCAGGACCGCCCCGGCAAGCGGCTTGTCGCCGTCGCTGCCGCGCTTGGTGAGCGCGAGATCCCAGGTGTAGGCGCACGCATCGTCGCTCGGCGTGCGGGTGAATCCGGCGTCGCCGGACTGGTCGGCAAAGGGAGAGCGCGGGTAGCGCAGGTAGACCTCGTTGGGGTTGCCCTTCGCGATGCCGT